>NZ_JAUBRI010000045.1:33836-63360 GCF_036701795.1 Microcoleus sp. N9_A1 | reverse complement strand
GGTCTTCAACAGTTTGAAGCTATCTTCATTGGTTGGAAAACCGCTCTAGCTGGACTTGTGTGTACACGGTAGCTTCTCATCCGATGTCAGTGTTGCTGATGGAACGACTTTCTGATGGTTGTGCTAGGGTTTCTAAACCAATATGGTGGGCATTTGTGGGATTATCCATGCCTCCTGCCTGTGAAGTTTGGCGGCTTTATTTACGAAGATTTGCGATCGACCACTGGTATCGTTTCGCCAAGAATTGTCTTCACTGGACAGTTCCTGCGTTAAGTACGCCCGTTCAATGCGATCGGTGGAGCGATCTCATGCTGATTGTCACTTGGCAATTATGGTTGGCCCGTCACTGAGTGGCACAGCGACCTCTGCCTTGCAAAAATCTCAGGTTAAGCTCACTCCGGGACGGGTAGCTCAATCTTTTGGGAGCATTTTATTCCTGTTAGGTACACCAGCTCAACCTCCTAAACTTCGAGGTAAATCTCCTGGTTGGATTAAAGGAAAACAACGGCGACGTAGAATTCGATATCCCACCGTCGAAAAAGAGTTTTCTCGCCCGAGAAAACCCGCCACAAAGTCCCCTTAATCTCAAGTTGTTTATTTTTCATTTTTTAGTGCATTCAATCTATCGTAATGCATCTCTTTATTCTCTCTTAGTCTAAACTCCAGTTCCCAATTCAATGGTATTTTTGTTCTCCTGATTCATCCTCTAGTTGCGCCACGCAACTAGCTGATGATTTGGTTTAATACTCCAGCCCAATAAACAAGTTCTTTTGTCTGGCAGGGCGATTTTTAAGTATTTATAATGTATTGCTCGGTTCGCGCTAGACCATCCCACGGAATTTACAGCCCGCCCGCACCCCATGTGACAGTTGGGATGCGGAATGTGGGAGCGAGGGACGCCACTCATCAACCAACCGAGGGCAAAGTTTGGAACTTTTGGAGAGGCTATGGAAGCATTTGTGACAGTTGCGTAAGTCCTGCCTGATTTACCACGGTTTGAGCCTTAACTGAACCGTATTGCTTTATAACCCACAGTCTGCAACCCCCAAGGGGGCGGAATGTAGTTTAAAAATTGCTTTGTTTGCAGTTGGAATGTTTATGTCGCCTATTCGCTACACCTATGCCTGAGAAATTAAAAGATCGTAAGTACAAAAAGCCGGTTTTTCCCGCTCGATAATATCCCTAACTAATCGTTCATCAATCTGCTTACCGGGTTGCGGACGCAAGCGCACACTAAAATGAAATGGACGCCCACTCCCCAACATTGAATCTCTACCAATTAGCGTTTCTCCCATCACAAAACCTCGAGTAAAATTTTCTTCGATACTGATATGTTTTTCTGCTTCTCCTAAAGATTCGTCTAATGGTAACTCTGTATAAAGATGCAGATAAAAACGCAAAGCTCGGCGCGTCCCATGCCAGCGATAAAGTTCTACGGCGTTACGAATTAGACGGCGTTGTTGTTTAATATCCCAACGGCGATCGATGGGCCAAGCAACCCAATTCGCCAGAAAAGGAAGTAACGATTCCGGTGCGGTCAAAGGGTCTAAATAAGCCCATAAAACGTCAATTGTTTGGACAGCAGGGTCAAATGCCTGCTCGAAAATAGTTAAAAATCGTCGAATAAAATCTACTTCGCGGTAAATGGTGGGGACAAAATTTATGTAGGAACTTGAAGGACGCACGCAGAGGTTAAACACTCGATAGGCAACGAGTTGCCGTTCGGTTTGGGCTTCAGCGTAGACAAAAACTTGGGTTTCGTAATTAATTTTTAAGCGATCGCGCCCTCCCTCTAAAGCATACTGATTTTCAAAATAATCCTCGGGAATTCGGAAACAAAGGGCTTTATCGACTTTTTGATTAGCAGCAATTTCTTCGGCTTCTTCCTGCTGCCAAAGGCACCAATTCAAAGGAAAATCTCCTTCAACGTCCAGTCGCCATCGTAGCGAATGAGTGCCTAAGTTCTCTAACTGTACCAACATTTCCCCCGGTTCCCCAGGATAGAGGAGGAGGTTGTTGGCGATCGCCACTTCTGCATTATTGCCGGCAAAACCTGCTAAAGCCGACGAGTCTGCTACTTCTGGAGGTTGCATGGATGAGAGTTTAATCGCTAAAGTTGGACGGTAATTAGATTGAGACATTATTTAAAACTTATTAACAACTCACAAACTTACAACTCACAACTTATTAACAATTCAAAACTCAACCCATTCCCCTTTAATCAAAAAACTCTATACTATGACCAGATATTAATCGACTATTTTCTTTAGCTGCCCAAGAACAGATCAAACCTAAAGAACCTGGATTAATCATTTCTTGGGGCGCAGGTTCGCGGAACCATCCTGAAACATATTTTCGCAATTCAAACAACTCTACCATTCCTAAATAGCGTATCCCTGGAATTTTTTGGCCTAAAGCAAAGATATCGGAACGAGATACGGGGCGACCTAAATCCCAACCTTTCCCCTCAATCCCACCAGTCAGAGGATTAAGAAAGCGGTAAAAAGCTATCAGCAATTGAGTGCGGATCTGCTCTATAACGCGAGGATTATTATATTTGGGTTCGATGATAACTTCAGTTGTAACGCTAACCCCGACGTATTCTGGTTCTTGTAACTTCACTTGCACTCCCAAAGGTTTGCGGTCTTGCATATATTCTAAAATTTCTGTCTCTAACATAGAGTTGAGGACAAAATATTGTTCTGGGTCCATCCCTAACCGAAAATTAATCATTTCTGTCTCAACTTTCGGCACAATTAATAGGGTAACTCTGCCAGGTGTCGTATTCATTGCATTCGTAAGACAATGAGCGCGAGCGACAGATCTGGTTGCTGTTTTAGCAACATTTTCAAAATCTTCTGGTGTGACTGCCGATTCTCTTGTTCGCAATATTTGTGGCACTCGAATTACAGCTTCATCTAAGGATTCTTGGTCAATTCCTCCTCTTGCGGGTTGATAATTAACAACGCTTTTAACGTAAGGAATTGCTTGTTTAATTACTAATAATTTTTCCGCTTGCACGTTGCCCCTACTTCCCCCTCCCGTGCGGTAAGCTGTCATATAAATTTCTGCGCCTGGGGGAGGAACTTTGCCGTATTGTCGCTCTAATGATTCGTTAGGAGCGCCACTGGCGTAGTCTGGCTGTAGATTAGATAAATTTCGGCCTTCTGTGGAATCTCGGCGTACAATTGTACCCCCTGGTTGAATTTGCGATCGCTCTCTAGTTCTCTGCTTTAATTGTGCTGGTTCTCGAATCAACGGACCAAATTGAACCGTACCTGTTTGGGCATCAATAGTATAGTGGAGATCCTCAGGGCCAGAGTCAGCAAAATCGGTAACTTCTTGCCATGTTTCGGCTGGGCTATTAATCGGTTTAACTTGAATACATTCGCCTGGTTTGCGCCTTAAAATCGGTTGACCTTGTAATTGAAATGCTTGTCCTGCTTTGCCTTCACTGACTCCCAAAAGTTCGTTTTCAATCCGAACGCATTCGCTGGCATTTACCGCACCGCCGATCGATCGAACTTTTATACCAAAAATGCTAGGCGAACTGCTATAACTTGGTTGTAATTCTCTCGGATAAGTGTAAACGCAACGTATCCAGTGTCCTCGGTATTCCGTTCCGAAATCGGTGCTAGGCAATAGTTGGGGTAAATGTAATATTACATCTGCTCCATCAATTAAAGGATTAGTGCCTTGCTCTCCTAAGTCGCTAAAACTAAAGCCTTTGGTTTTATCGTCTTCTGGTTTTCGCAATATTGTTGACTGCCAATTTTTACCGTTCCAAGCTTCCCATCTTAATGGTGGGTTCTCTGGGTCAATCCCGGTGCTTCTAGCGACTTGTCCTCTAAAAGTGACAGCAATTACATTTCCGGTAATCGAATTTTCTATGTCTTCTTGTAAGACCAAATAAAAACAGTTACTGGGAAGCGATTGCTGGAACAGCAAGGTTTCTTCTATATTCCACCATTGGTTGTTGCTGGGGTAGCGATCGCGGGTCGCGCTCTGTCCCAAATTGTTCGGTCGCTCTTCTTCTGTTAATCCTGTTAGAAAATGTTTAATTTGAGGAGTGCCGATCGCAAATTCTTCATCTGTACTAAAAATAATCGCTTCTTGAGTTTCGGTTCGCACCGTAGCAACTTCGGTGGCATAGGGAATTCTAATCGGTTCTGGTTGTGCTTGAGTTAGATAAAATGTTAATTCGCACTCAGCGGGTGCAGGAGGTTGCAGGCGAATTCCCAACAATTCTAAAAACGCGACGTAATTGCGCCGGGGAACTTGATTAAACCGCATTAACATTTGGTCGGTTAACCAAGCAAACAGTTCAATTAAAGTTATTCCCGGATCGCCTGGGTTATGATTTGTCCATTCCGGACAATAGCGGGGAATGCGGAGTATACATTCTTCTACTAAGTCCTCAAAACTTCGGTCATCCAGATCTGATTTCGGTAATTTGGGTAAAAAATCAAAGTCCATAATTTATATCAATTTTGTTGTTGTTATATTATTCCCTATAAAACTTATCCCGTCTCCATGTCAGTTATTTTTCTTCGAGAGCTAAGTAAAATGGATAAACTAAACTTCGCGTATCGAGACTATTTTTAGGTTGATAAACGATCTCAATATCTACTCTACCCCTGATTGGGTCGGGGTCGGCACGTACTTCTTTTAAAATGAGGCGTGGTTCCCACATTTCCAAAGCTTGTTCTACATACAGGCGAATTAGCATCAGAGTTTGAACGTTCATTGGTTCAAATACTAATTCTGACAGGCGCGAACCAAAGTTGGGTCGATACACCCGTTCCCCCAAATCTGTTCGTAGGATAATCACGATCGATTCTTCGATGTTGGGCGTACCCGTACTGAGTTGGATGCCTCCCTGGACGTTGACTTGCAGGGGAAATCCCAATCCCGCCCCAATGTAGTCTTTCTGCGGCGGATAAGAATAATTGTCTTCAGGCATAGGATTTATTTTCAGCAATCTTCTATTTTAATACAAATTTGGGTTAGTGCGATCGCCTGTCTTGGCGCGCGGGGTGGCGAGTTGAGGGAGGGATATGTCTAGGGCACGCTGGCGCGATATGGCTCCGGCCGGCTAGGGTGATCGCCTGATTGGTTATGATTCTATTTGGGCGATCGCATCTCCCGCTTCCACTTCCCCATAAATAACCGACATAATCCCTGGCCAATATTCATCCATCATGGTAACATTGGTATAAACCAACCTTTTGATTAAAGCAAAACTCAATCTATCGCCTTCCACATCAATGCTAGTTTTATAGCTAATTTCCCCATCGGTGAAATCTAATTCAAAATTGCCGAGAATCATCCCAGAATTCGCTCTAGTTAAAAACTCAGCAACTGCCATCAATTTGTGTTCGGGAACATTCACCGGGCAAATCGAGTAAAATACCATTTGCTGTTGTTGTTCTCTCGCTCTCGCCAAGCAAGCCCATTTACCATTTTTTCCTTCAAAAGCTGTTTGTAAAACTGGCTGTCCTTCCACTGGGTAAAAAGGCCATTCATCTTGTTGGAAAAAGTTAACCATTTCCTGATAAATTTGTCCTCTGGAAGTGGTAGCGATGGCAATTGCATTCAGGCTAACATCAGCTAATTCTTGGAACAAATTGGCAATTCCATCCATGATTTCGGTAGTCGCTTTGTCAGTCATGGCGGAGAGGTTTGCTTCTGTCCACTCTTGGAAGAAACTGGTAATGGCATTGCCGATTTCTTCGCTGGAAGTTGCACCAGAAGCCAGGACGGAGGGATTAAGAGTATGCCAGAGGGTGGTGTAGCCAATTTCCCCTGATTCTTGTGGTTGTTTGACCGATAAAGCTAACCAGTTTTCGGTGAATAAGAAAGGGTGGTCGGGTTTTTCCCCGCTAAGATTTAGGAGGTAGTTGGCAGTTTGGTCGGGTGAGGTGGAGTGTTCTATTAATTGGGGTAGTAAGTCGGGTTTGAGGGTGAGTTCGATTTTGATGTCGGGGGAGGGTTGGAATTGGTTGGTAAAGGTGCGGCGGACTTCGGGTTTAAGGTTGAATAAGGCGTTGGTGTCGATGTGGTGGTAGAGTTCGGGGTTGATGGAGAAGGTGAGGCGACATTCGATGAGTTGGTTTTCTTGTTTGGTGAGGGATAGGGAGATGGTGCGAACGGTTAGGGGGGAGTCGGTGTTACGCCAGAACGTTAATTCGCTATCGAATTGATGTTTTTCAGTTTTGGCATTCATACAGAGTTCTCCCTAACTTTATACATTGTTATCATTCAACCGTTGAAAGTCTGATTGGCGAAAGTCAGGAAAAAGTTGCGGCATAATTTCTCTAAAGTTTTTTTCCTCGACTGACATTGGTACATAGGGGTTAAAATATTCAGGCTGAGCAATAGCTTTATGCCAATACCAAAAACCGCGTGATTTAAGTAACATCTTAAGATAGCCCTCGAAATCTACGCCTAACGAACTCATTTTCTCACCATAAGCATAATAATAGACTTGCGAATTATCTGAGCCATCTAGATAAAGTGCTGCACAAGCTTCTTCAATGAAAAAATCTAAGGGATGTAGGGGTTTACGAGGATCACTGTCATTTAAGTAAATAATATTTTTCCAATCACTAAATACTTCCTTGATAGGCAATAAATTTATGTATCCACCAGCTAAACCTCCGTTCGGAAGTTTTTTATCCTTCTTCCTTTCCCACTGAATTTTAAGACCATTAGCCTGACCATAGAAATCAATCATAGCAGGTGTAACATTAAATTTTGTACAAATTTCACTTATTTCCTCTTCTGTTGCTGGCGGGTTAACTTGACCTATATTAACATTAATATCTGAGTGATTTTTCAGATCGGTTAACATAGAACGAAATTGCTCCATAATACTTTCTGCTTTCATACCGTTGTTTAATTGTTTAATCCAAAAGCGTTTTCATTGTTTAGCATATCACTACTTTAGGTTTTGTTTCGCCTAGCCATTTTTGTGCAGAATTAATTTTTTCAAGGAGGAGTATCGGCAGGGATTGTATGAACCAATGTCTTATCTAAAATCAGCTGATCTTTTTCCCAATCTTTTGGATCTTTTCCTGTTACTTTATTATTCTTTATCTTCATTTGATATCCTTTAAAAGATAGCTTTGTAGCTAGAAATTGTTCTTCTGGTATATGCTTTCTTGTTCCCTGACCACCGTATTCAACATTAACCTTATAACTTATAACCAGTCTCCTGTTAAACACAAAATCTTTGACTATTGCTTCTACCTCATTCTCCATTGTTGGTGTATTGAATGTGCTCACGACGGGGGTTAAATTTTCATAGTCTCCAGGGCCATGTACCCAATGATTAAGTAGATGGCCTCGTGCATAAGTATTTTTCCTTCTCTTGACAGCTTTCCACAAATTTGAGTCATCTAATGGCTGACTACCGCTTGTATTGCCTGGTATAAGACTTAGGGGTTCAGCTAACATTTCTTTTCCATCAGTACTTGTTTGCCGCGTAGGATTTATTGTTTGTGTAATTGTTTTGAATGTGACATTGCTAGGAGGCAAATCGGATGGATTTGTAGTTGGGTAAATCTTATATAATTCTTTTGCCAGATCAGTCATCGCTTGTTCAATTTGCTTTTGTCTATTCTTTTCTTTGGCTTGGTTTTTTTTGTATTTTTTTCTGTTAACTCCACCCTCTATTGTTTTATGTAATGCTCTTATATTGCCTATATTTGATGCATTATTAGCCGAATCCATAAACTTCTTGAATCTTTCAGGGACACTAGCAATCATTAATTCTATAGAATTGCCCTTGTTTTCAAAGTAAAGTGTGTGGGATTCACCGTTATGAACTTTAAACTCCTTCTTAATTTTCGACCATTCGATAGTTTCATCTTTATCGGTTTTTGCTTGTCGATCATCTTTCTTTTGCTTAGGCGTGCGCTCATCCGGTTGACCATATTTGGTCTTCTCATCATTATTTTCTTTAGGCTTATCATTGTTGTCTTTAGTTATATTTTTGCGGGTTTCAGCATTATCTTTATTGTCTTTATTATTATCATTGCGATCGCCAGCCCTATTCTTGGAGTCTTTAGTCCGATCGTTGCGATCGCCAATTTTATCCTCTTGTTTATTACTCCTATCCTTATTTTTCTTACCTTTATCCTTTCCAGACTCAAACTTATCGCCAACCTTATTCGCTACCTTCGCCCCCTTATCAATCACCTTATCAATCGCCTTGTCAATCGGCCCACGCACTTTAGTAATCATCCCTTGAACTTTCTGACTCACCCCACCCAAACCTAAAACACGCGCCAGCAAGTCAATCACCAAAGGTAACGCCTTCACCAAAGAATCCTCTATTTTCTTCGCCGCCTCACCAATAGCACCATTAGCAATAGCAACTATCGAATCCAACACCGCATTCACCAAATCCACAACCTGACTAGCACGTTCCACAAAGAACATCACCAGTTCGTAAATCGCCTGACAAGCCTTGATAAACGCAGAAGCCGGAGTTAGCAGACTGAAAATCCAAGTTATCCCTGCCTTAATCACACTTTCAATAATGTAATTCTTGACAGGTTCCATTACCTTTTGATTCAAATCACCAACCGTATCTTGAACAAACTGCCACAATCCGGCAATTCCTTGATTCTTCAAGACAATAAACATCTCGACACTAGACTCCATCTGGCTAACCTTTTCCTCACCCAAGCGTTTCGTCGCCCGTTCTCGGACATTCTCATAAGTCAGCCCCATTATCTGCGTCACTAAAGTAAAGATGCCTTCGGCATCCAAACTTTCAGGCATTTGAACTCCTGCACTTGCCACCTTACCACTCAGCCATCCAATTAGCCCTTTCGCCAAATGCTGACCGGCGATATTCTGCATAAAGTTCTGGAAGCCTTGTTTAACACCATTTGCCAGATTGCTGAAGAAACCGATTGGGTTGGCGAGGATTTGGGGCAATACGCTAATGGCTCGCGCTAATACCTGAGCCAGCATTTTCCCTAACTCACCAATCGTGTTGACAACACCAGCAACGAAGTCTATTGCCTTTTGCACAAACCCTTTATTTTCCTCCTTCATCTGCTCAATCTGAGCATCGATTTGCTGGAGGTTTTCGTTGTATTTCTGCGCTAGGTTGTCAATTAACTCATGCTGCTTGCTATCAACACTTTGCTCTAACTCATCAAACTTACCTTGAATTTCCTGCACCGCTTCTTGCCCCACTTGCTTCAGCGATGGGTCTAAACCTGCAACATATTTAGTAATTTGCTGCTTACCCTTGGCAATTTCCGATTTCGCTGCATTCAGCGTCTTGGCAACATGGTTAGCAATGTTGTTGATGGTTTTATCCATCCTGCCGAGGAACTTATTCTTAGCTTCCTGGTAGAAAGCGTTTACCTCGAATGGCATACCAAATAGTTTGTCACCAAGCCATTTGACAGGACCTAAAAACCCACTGTATCGCTCATCTTTGTAGCGCTTCATCCGCTGGTCAACATAATTCTCAAACTCGGTCTTAGCAGCCGATGCTCCTTGGTCAAACTGTTGGTTAACCTGTCCATCTAGTTGACTGAGGAAGGTTTCGACTTTCTGTTTGGTATTGTTGTAAATTCCTTGAATGTGGTTAGCGACTTCCGAGCGTTTTTGCTCGTCTTGCCCCTTAGTATCTACCTGAAGTCCGGCAACACCAGTCAACAGTTGCTCCCTGCCACCGTGCATTCCCTGCAATTGAGTTTGTGCCGTTGTCTGCGCTTGAACTTGTGCCTGCGTCAGTATCCCTTGCTCTTGCTGGCGATAGGCGTTTGGTGCTGTATTGGCGTGAATCTGGGCTGTTTTTTTGGATTCTAATGCCGACTGGAATTGCAGTTCGTTCGACTTCGCCAGTTGTTGTTCGGTAATGTCGGCATCTGCCATCTGCTTATCGATAGATTTACTACCCTGTTGCAGGGAAACTTCAGATTCCGACTTAGGCTTAGGCGCGGCTTTATCCGCACCGATATCAGACGGTGCTTTACCTGCCTGTTTCGGGGGTAGTGCGGTGACGGATTTGGGCGGAATGCCGCTAGTATCGGGTTGTTCCTTGGTTTTTTCTTCGATGGGGTTAGCTGCTTGCTTCTTCTCCTCTCCAACTTGGGAGGACAAGTCACCTTTTACCGAGTCGAGTTTATTTTGGTCTTTGAAATTGTCGGCTTCTTCAAGAGTTTGGGGGGTAGCAGCAGAGATTTTTTCCATCAGCGCTGCTTTGAAAGCACCAGCATTGAATTGTCCTGGCTGTTGCTGGTTCATTTCCTGAACCTGCTTGTCCTGGGCTTTGCTTTCTAACTCGTTGGCTGGAGATACTGCGGCTGCTTGCGCTTCGGCTGATTTTTTCCCGGCTGGGGGATGGTTTTTTTCCTGGGCGGCGACACTCTTGGTGCTATTTACTACTGCCTTGAAGCCAGGGTCATTTTGAGCTGATCTGGGTGAATTTCCGCCACCGCCGCCAGCACCCGCCCCAGCAGCACCACCGGATGACGCCCCAGCACCAGCACCACCACCATTTCCGGCCGGTGTCGATGGCGCACCAGCACCACCACCAGGTGCTGGCTTCTCGATAGTATTAGCCAGTTCCGCTTTCTCTGACTTGGCTGCTGGTGAGGCTGCGGGAGTTTGGAGTGCCACCTTAGCTGCTGCTGGCTGTGCTTGGGGATTTTCCTTCCGCTGTATCTTTGGTTCCACAGATGTCAACTGGATAGCATCTGCTTTCGCTTGCAGTTTGTTTTCCTTCTTCTGGTGCTGACTGACAGATTTAGTCGGAACCGCACCTCCCTGCTGGATGATGTGAGTCAACTCATGGGCCGTCAACTCATCCTTACCAGGAGATTTCCCCGCCCCATAGTAAATATCGCTACCATGAGCAAACGCCTGTGCTCCCAACTCCTTATTCATCTGTACGGCATTCGAGTCGGTATGCACCCGTACTGAGCTAAAATCAGCGCCGAAACGCGCCTCCATGAAACTACGTATATCATTGGGTAAAGGACTACCCCCACCCTTAGAACCCGCGAGTCGGCTTTCTACGCTGCCAGAAGCCTGAGAACTCCCATCAGATGCTCGTTTCGCCCCCGACTTCATCTGAACTTCTTCTTCCTTCCTTGACGAGCGCTGCACCACTGGAGTGATGGAATTTACCAGAGGTTGCATTTGGACTGCTTCTGTTTCTTCCCCGGTTTGACGTTGAATTGGCTGCTGGATAGCTGAGTCTGGCATCCTCATGACTTTGGCTGCCATGCTGTCAGCTTCTTGTTCGTATTTATCCCCCGGTGCGCCAACGGTTAGTTTGGTTTGAACTGATTCCTGGTTTTGCTCTTCTTTTTCTTGTGGTTCGCCTTCCCTAGACTTAGCCTGAATTGCCCCCTCGGGCGGCATCTGGAGAGATTCTGTTGATTCTTCTTGTTTCTTCAAGCCAGAGGTTTCAAGACGCTGAATTCCTCCTGGGTAAGTGCTAGAATCTGCCGAACGAGGAGGCGCTTCTATAGGAATATTTCGCCCATTAAACGGAGCACGGGCGATTAAAGGCTTTTGTGCTGGCTCCGAGGTGGATATCGTTGAATTGCTTGATTCCAGTACGCTTTTTTCTGCTGAATCTGCTGAAACCTTTTCGCCACTTACTGCCGCTGGTTCTTCCTGTTGGCTTTGAATTCCACCTGGTAAAGACATCCCATCACTCCGAGAGGGCGCTTCTACACTGATATTTTGCCAATTCAAGCCACGACGAGTTGTTTTTGGTTTAATCCCTCCTAATTCCTTCGATATGTTGGAATTGCTGCCAACAGATTGAGGTATCTCAGAAGTAAACGGGCGTTGGTGAAGTAGGGGCGAACTTGCTTGATTCGCCACAGGTGGCGTCGTCGAGGTTTTCTTTTTGGCTAATACTCGATCGTTCATTGTCTAATTCCTCGCCCCTACTGTTTTTAAGTTCCTTTCACCGGATGAGTCAGAAACAATTCTGACGATATTTTGTCGGTTTTTAACCGTTATATCAACGGGGCTAAACCCGATTGTTGACGTTTAAAATGGCACAACTTTAGTAGGTGTAACTATCGTTACCGAACCAGCACTCAGGGTAATAGCGCTAGCGGTAATAGTAATAGCGCCGCCAGCGGCAATGCTAATTGCAGCGCCCGCCGTCACGCTTACCGCGCCACCGGCATTGATACTAGCGGCACCACCTGCTTTTAAACTCAGCATCCCGCTGGCGGTGGTATCAATTGTAGCAGCTTGGGAACTGATGGATGTGATCGCCTGATTCTCAATTGTAGCAGCTTGGGAACTGATGGATGCGATCGCCTGATTCTCAATCCTACCCCTAGAACTAATACTGACACTGCCACTTCTATCATCCAACCGAATTTTATGACCCCCAGATGTTTTAATTTCTACAAATTTTTGACTGTCATTGATCCGTAATTTATGCCCCTCGGCTGTCTCAATATAAGCTCCTTTCTGACTAAGACCTTTATCCTCCTCCACAAACTGAATTTTATGCCCGACGCGGGTTTGAAACGTCCGCAAGCGCACTTTGCCATTAGCAACATCATTTGCCACAGGATTGGGCGGCGCATCTTTGCCATTCCAAACTCCACCAATTACATAGGGACGATGAATATCGCCCTGTTCAAAAGCCACCAGCACTTCATCATTAATTTCTGGCAAACAGTCAAATCCTCGCTTATTTCCCGCACCTATTGCTACTATTCTAGCCCAATTGCTGGCGTGTTCTTCTGTTAGTGTAGGAAACTTAACTTTAACGCGACCCCAACCTTTCGGATCTTGGTTATCAGTAACAATTCCTACTAAGAAAGTTTGTCCTGGCTGCAAGTGATTTACCGGAGAAAGCGCGGTCAACAGGTTGCCTCCCCGCAATCCCCGCACACTGAATTCTGTAATGTATACTCGCTCGTGATAGGTATGACGAGTTTCGGTAACGTAGTATTCGCCGCTGTGCTGTCCCATGTCTTCTAGTGTGACGATGCGCCCCGGTCGAATATCGGTATTTCCTTCAGCTTTGGCATCGGCAGAGATAAATTGACCTCCTAATTCGTCGCACAAAGCTTGGGCTTTGGTATCGGCTTCTTTGGGATTAAAGCAAGTCCAGTTTAAAATCATTTTGGGTTGAGGAGGCTTGCCCTTAAACTTATTGCTCGTATCACTACCTTTACCGTTTTGTGTTTTAGTAATAACTTGTTCTTGTTTTTTTGTGGATATAATTGCTCTTTTTTCTTTGTAATCCCAGGCTCTTACTTCTACTTCTTTTACTTGCTCTGCACTGGTGACTCGCACGCGGAAGCTGTGGAGGTCTGTTAACCATGTAAGGGTTAACTTTTTACTCTCAGCTTTTGGTTTGCGAAAGTTCAGCTTGCCATTTTGAAGAAATAGTTCAAATCCAATTCTGTCGGCTCGTTGGCGCAAAAATTCCATGTTGGTTTGATTTTCCTGAAAAGCATAGTCATGCGCCACGCCACTAGCATCGATAGTGCCAGCCTTTATGCCAACTTCCTGAATTATTTTCTTCACAATGTCACTGTCGGTCATATTCTGAAAAGAACGGTTGTAACGTCCCCGATGCAAGCGGTGACCGACATCATAACCACGAACAATTACGGGAGCTTGAGATTTTTCGCTGAAGAACGTTTCAATTCCTGTAATTTCGCCTTCTATGACGTAATTTTTCCTGTTTTGATTGTAATTTCTAGATTCTGTTGTGCTGGAGGTAAAGCCAATTTTGACGGGTTTACCAATTTGTAATAAGTTTTGATAGCGCCAACGTTCATCCTGGTTGCGACCGGGAAAATAATCATTTTGAATCACTAGGGTAAACATTCCTGGCAGATGCAGGCTTTCTTCTACAGTTACTTGAACAATATCTTCCATCAAGTTTGGAGGAGCTTGCTTGCCATCTATTTCTAGTGTCGGTAGGGCGCGGTAATTGACTCCGGTCATAATTTTTGGGTGGTTTTATTTGGGTTTATTAGCTTATAAAAAAATGTCGTATCTGTTAACTTTTTGAAGTTCTGCGATTGTTTTTACTGGAGAATTTTCGCTTATCCAAATTATCCTCTTCACGGTCTACTTGAGCCGGAGGTTTAGCACCTAAAGGTCCGTTTTCGTTGGGTTCATCGGCTTCCTTTAAAGTTAGGCTATCGATGACAGCACGGACGGGTGTTCCATCTGGGAGAAACATGGTAAGTTTATAATTCAATTTTTCAATGAAGCAGCGTCGCAGATAAACTTGTTTTCCCCACATAAATTGATAAATTGGTGGGCGTTCTTTTCCTTTGACAAATTCAACAGATTTCCTAAAGTTCTCGATATATTGTTTAACAACATCTCCTCCATTTTCGTAAGTGTCGAACAAAATTTTATTAATGGTAACTTTGTAAGCTTTTACATGAGAAAAACTAACTTTAGGGGTTCCTTTATCTTCGGTACGTGCACCGGGACTTTCGGAGGTTTCTACAACTCCCTCGAAAACTAATTCCGTGGGATTAAACATAAATTCAATCTGTGGCACACCATCATCAGATATTAAAAGGGCTTTAACCAAATTTCCGGATTTACTTGAGGTTGATGTGATGGGTGAACTTGTAACTGAGGCCATAATTTATCCTTGGTAGTAGGTGTCTTATTACTAATACAAGCGAGTGCTGTAGTAGCCGCCCTGACGCTCTCGATTGATTTCTAAACGCTGCCGAACTAGGTAATAAATTTCTCCGGTCAGTTTTTGTAATTTATCATCAAGTGGGGAAAGTTCACCAGTAGGGCCTGCTTGTGGCGATCCTGGAGTCGATCGCTCTGGTGCTGATCTTACTTTAGCAAAAGTTCCGTAGGTTGAGGTAATATTGCTCAGCCAACTCGGATAACCTAATGATTGGTAGCCTTGACGCTCTTGTTCTATTTCTAGCCATTGTCGCATAAGCGTGTAAACTTTTTGAGCCAATTTTTCTAATTCTTCCTCTTCTATGGATCGGTTTTTCCCTGCAGTGTCTGCTGTTATTAGTTGGGAAGTCTCTCCCCTAGTGGTCAATGTGTAATTGTCAGACACATTGGGAGAAGCCAAAGTATAAGAAGGTGAAGATTCTGGTTCAGGTAAGGAGGCAGGCGGAACTTCGTTTTTAATCGGGATACTGTCTGGTGTTGTGGTAGAACTTTCACCCAATAATTCGGATATGTTTGACCATGATGTCGGTGTATCGAATGTATTATTTTTTGCTTCGTTGTTATTGGTGTATTTGTTCTCTAAGTTTGCCAATATCGAATTGTTGGGGTTGTTGAGCAGTTGTGAGAAACCCAATGGTTTGAGAGAATCTATATTAGCTGGTGCATTGTTAGTGTTTTCCCCCATTAATTCAGATATACTTGACCAGGAATTTGGTATATTTTCAACTTTTGCCGAATTGTTGGGAGATTCCGTGTCGATTGTGCGAGAAATATTGGGCATCTCTTCTTCTGATAAATTGGAAATATTGGACGGAGAACTACTAGATAAGAGGGAGGTTTCCTGAGAAATAGTATGTTGCTTATCTGTCTCATGATTTACAAACTTAGAGAGAAATAAGTCTGATTTGGGAGCCAGGAATTTTGAACTTCCCAAAGGTTGGACAAGGTTAAGACTTGGAATTTCTGAGCGGGCCTGGACAAGATTTGTCTGCGAAGAGCTTATGATATCTGAAGATATTTCCGAGCGAGCATTAGGAGATATAAAACTAACATCCTCTCTATTGTCTATAAAATTTTCTAGCGGTGGTGATGTATTTTTTATAGATGATAATGGAAAAGATTTAGCTTGAATTAAATTGGCAGAAATTGGTGCCACCTCCACTTTTCCATCTGTTTTAGCAGTTAAACCTTCTGTTTCTTGAATTGGTATTGGGGAAAGTTTTGATTGGATTAAATTGGAAGAGCTTGCAGCCGCATCTACTTCTTGTCCCGTTTTAGCAGTTAAACTTTCTGTTTCTTGATTTGGTACTGGGGAAGGTTTTGATTGGATTAAGTTGGCAGAATTTGGTTCCGCCTCCGCTTCTCCATCTGTTTTAGGCGTTAAACTTTCTGTTGCTTGTGTTGGTACTGGAGAAGGTTTTGATTGGATTAAGTTGGCAGAATTTGGTTCCGCCTCCACTTCTCCATCTGTTTTAGGCGTTAAACTTTCTGTTTCTTGTGTTGATACTGGGGAAGGTTTTGATTGGATTAAGTTGGAAGAGCTTGCAGCAGCATCTACTTCTCCATCTGTTTTAGGCGTTAAACTTTCTGTTGCTTGTGTTGGTACTGGGGAAGGTTTTGATTGGATTAAGTTGGCAGAATTTGGTTCCGCCTCCACTTCTCCATCTGTTTTAGGCGTTAAACTTTCTGTTGCTTGTGTTGATACTGGGGAAGGTTTTGATTGGATTAAGTTGGAAGAGCTTGCAGCCGCATCTACTTCTTGTCCCGTTTTAGCAGTTAAATTTTCTGTTTCTTGATTTGGTACTGGAGAAGGCTTTGATTGAATTAAGTTGGGAGAATTAGGGGTGGCATCTACTTCTTGTCCCGTTTTAGCAGTTAAACTTTCTGTTTCTTGATTTGGTACTGGGGAAGGTTTTGATTGGATTAAGTTGGCAGAATTTGGTTCCGCCTCCGCTTCTCCATCTGTTTTAGGCGTTAAACTTTCTGTTGCTTGTGTTGGTACTGGAGAAGGTTTTGATTGGATTAAGTTGGAAGAGCTTGCAGCCGCATCTACTTCTTGTCCCGTTTTAGCAGTTAAATTTTCTGTTTCTTGATTTGGTACTGGAGAAGGCTTTGATTGAATTAAGTTGGGAGAATTAGGGGTGGCATCTACTTCTTGTCCCGTTTTAGCGGTTAAACTTTCTGTTTCTTGATTTGGTATTGGGGAAGGTTTTGATTGGATTAAGTTGGCAGAATTTGGTTCCGCCTCCACTTCTCCATCTGTTTTAGGCGTTAAACTTTCTGTTTCTTGAGTTGATACTGGGGAAGGTTTTGATTGGATTAAGTTGGCAGAATTTGGGGTCGCATCTACTTCTTCTTCTGTTTTAGCAGTTAATTTTTTTGGTTGCTCTAGACTTATTTCTGGTTGTGACGCTACAGTTTCTTGAGATGATACTGGAGAAGGTTTGGCTTGCATTAAGTTGGGTAAAGCTGGTGCGATCGCATCCACTTCTCCATCCGCTTTAGCAGTTAAATCTTTGGTTTTTGTTGCCCCTATTTCTGGCTGTAGTGATACAGATTCTTGAGATGGTACTGAAGAAGGTTTAGATTGGATTAAGTTAGGTGAGGTAGGTGCGATCGCATTTACTTCTCCCATATTAGTAGCAGATGAAGAAGGCAAACTTTCTCTGTCTAAACTTAGCTTGCCCGAAAAACTTGTTGGCGCTTGTGGTAAAGGTTTAGCTATAGATTGAGAGCTTAATAGGCTGTTAAAACCTAGAGAATTATCGTTGAATCTGCTGATATGAGGTAAATCTAAGGAATCAGAATTAGAGATATTATTGACTGGGTTCGCCGAAACTATTGGCGATACGTTGTTGAATATATCAACCGTACTCGTTGGCCTCGAATTAGATAAACTCGAAGTTTCTCCAGAAGTATAAACCTTATTTTCATAACTAGATGTACTTTGCCTTTGTGCAAATTGAGGCAAGCTTGATAAACTAGAAATGTCAGAAACAGATGCTTGAACTAAAGTCTTTGAAATTGCCAAAGGTTTAAGTTGAGCGATATTTTCAGTGGCAGCGTTAGCACTATTCAATGCGGCTGCATTTGGAGATAAAGGCTCATTTTTTGAGCGGTAATTTGTAGAAAAATTTCCGCTCAAATCTTGTATATCAGTTATCTCGCCTAGATTTAAGTTAATCTCCGGTCGAGCTCGAATAGGTAATTGATTATCGAAAAACTGAGGAATTCCTCCAGCAAAATTTTCCCCATCTTCCTTTATTGGCGTCCCTGCATCTAATCCCCAGTTTCCAATTTCCCCATCTTTATTTACCTCTCCTAATGGCTGAAGCACAGAATTACTAAATGGCTGCAAGCTTTGTCCTAGGGGATTTAAAGACTGACATAAAAGAGATAGCGATCGCTGGAGTTTAAAGTCATTTCCCAGAGAAGTAGGTTGAATTAAAGAATCTTTCAACCCTAGAGGCTTTAAAGTCATAATCATTGCCTCCCAAGCGGAGTTTTACATTAATTTGCTATAAGAAATAACCAGATGCGTGGCGTCCCGATTGCAGTTTTATCGCCCCTCCTCCTTCTGATTTGGCTATCTTCAATCCCTCATAAGCTAGGGTCAATTCTTCAATCGCCACCGTGTTAGAATTGCCTTGGAGTGCTGGCGCTTTCCAACCAATTGGAATGGCTGCTACTAACGTCCAGCATTGCATGGTTACCCCTGCTTGGTTAAAAAGTAAAATATTTACATTTCGCCGTTCTTTTTTACCATTGCTTAAGGTATTACTTACCCAATCCCAAAAAACAAAATCATCGGTAATACCGCGTTTTAGAGTTACATCTGAAAACTCAGCTTGACCTAAAACAATCCGTTGGTGATCGTTGACACCACCTTCAAAATAAGTTTCTTTTTTGATTGTGACTCCTAATCCCGAACACTCGCTAAACGAAGCCGTAATACTACTTTCCATTTCCACGTAAAAGCGATTAGCAGTTACGTAGTTCAGTGCGTGCGTGTCTTCACCGTTTTTAGACATCAGACCCTCCCTTTATAGTTTCCAGCACGATCGCGAGTATTTCTCAAGTCTTCCAGCATCAATTCATAAACTCTATCACTCAGTTTCCTCATCAACATTGGATCTAAAATAACTTTATCAATTAACTGAGCCATTTTATCTTTTTTCTTTACATTCATATTTTAATTTCTCTTAGGTAAAGTTCGCAATGATACCAGTCCTGCTTCGCTCAGCAAACGTTGCCCCTCATCCGTTTTTAGCAGTTCAGCAAATTTTCTTCCTGCAACCGCTTGCGTTTTATCTTTTTTGGGGTAAACTACTACCAAACGGTAAATTAATGGATAGCTACCAGACTTAAATGCTTCAACATTAGGCCAATAACTTCCTTTATCATTGCATAAATCAATCGTCGGTTCTATGGGTTTTACTTCGTTACCAAGCTGTTGAACTAATGGCTGAACTTCTTCACCCTTTTTTCCTATAGCCAAGGGATAAACAGCACATTGATTAAACACGCGACTGAGTAAACCAAAACCAAATCCCACCGTTTGATTCTGCTCAAAATCTTTGAGTATTTGTCCTAAAATATAACTTTCATTAATTTGTTGTTGATTTATTATTTTTTGCTGCGCCTCTCTAATCAGTTTTTCCGGCAAATTTTTAAATTGTTGAGGTGGATCTCCTTTAAACACTAACTCTTCAAAAAATTTAACAGCCTGGCGATTATCAACTGGCATATAAACCTTGATGTTCTGGCTAATCCCTTCTGGAGGAGACCAGTTGGTCAAAGTTTCTGTTGTGTAAATTTCTCGTAGTTGGTCAAGCGTAATTTTGCCGTTCAAAGCATTCGGAACACTCTGGTATCTTTTGTTATCGCTGAAAGCTACAAATACCACCAATCCATCATAGGCAACTTCCACCTGCTCCATATCATCCGGTAAATCTTTTATAAAAGTAGTAAGGGCAAAGTCTGCTCTCTTAGATCTAATTTCTTCTAGTATGTTTTTGTTTGAAATTTCGAGCGTGTATGTTTTTAATCTCGGCTCGCGAATGGTTAGTTCTTTTACAAAGGTTTTATTGTAAGAAACCAAACTAACTGTGTTAAGAATATAACTCCAAATTCCATCAGCCTCAGTTATGTACGTAACTGTTTCAGTTGGAACTCTATCGATCTGGGCAAGGCAGCAGGGTTCAGACGAATTAGAAATAAGCCGTTCAACTTGAGACAAAGGCTGACGCAATTTTAGCATAAGTTGCAACAACAATCCCACCAGTAAAGCCAATAGAATAAGCGTTAATCCCAGTCGAAATAACGAAGAAGATTTTTGAGTATCTTCTTCCAAACTGTCCGCTTCTGCTGTTACGTCTAGTGACGTTTCAAGCTCTTTTGACAGAGGGGCTAACAACTCTTTTCTTGCTTCAAAAGCAGTTTTAAATGGCTGGTCAATTCCTAATAGACGATGAATAAATTTATTCAGCCTAGCATCTTTAAATTCAGGCCAATGTTGTTCAAACTTGGGGTTAAGCGGTTGAGCGGTATCGGGGTCTACTGTTGTTCCCCATAACAAATAAAAACTTACATATCCCAGATCGATTAAATCTTGTTTGGGTGAGCGCTCGTTAAATTTAGCAGTGAGTGGTTTAAATAAATCTTCCCAGAGGGCTAAATCGGCTACGTAGATAAAAAATTGCGGTTGATCTAGAGCAGATGGCTGACTGCTACTCGCAATTAAAAGGCTATCAAGACTGAGATAACCGTGGGGCAAGCCCTGCTCGATCTCGTGATCAAAAGTTCGCAGTCTGTGACTGTGGAGAAACCAAAGTGTTTGCAATACTTGATCCAAAACTCCGCGCACCTGGTGGGGAGTCATAGCCCCACTTTTTAGCAGATACTCTCTCAAAGTTAGGCTATTGTGAATAGGTTGCTCGAAAATTAAGTAGCAGCGTTTTTCATTGCTAGGTGCGATCGCATCCCAAGGACTAATCAAACGAAAATCCTGTCCTACCCCATTCTTCAAGTTCAAACTCGCTAGCTTTTCAAACTTTTCTTTCCGCTCTTTGGCTTCTTTTTGATTAAAATCCCGGTCGGTTAACAGATATTCTTTAATTAAAATAGGCTTGTTATTTTCAACCTGAATTCCTTGATACAACCGCACTGTTTCCCCATCTTTTAAACATTTTTCAACTCGATACTTACCGCGACGAGCCCCGCGAATTTCTATATCTGTTGGTAAAATGGGTAGAGTTTTTGCACTGGGAGATGTTTTTCTCGCTAACCGATCTGCCGCTGCAATCGTTACCGCATTTGCTATTTCATTTAAACTACTGCTTGCTACTTTTACGTGCGATGTCCTGGCATTAGATTCGTTCAATAACTCTTGTGAGGAGTAGGAGTTAAGCGTCCTGTCTGTTTGTGAGTTTCTTCTTTCCACAGGTATATTAGATTGCTCAACCGAATTTTCCCGCGTTTCAGTCTTTTTCCCCCAGGGTAACTCAACGTTTTCATACTCTTTTTGCGCGTGGCGGGTCGCTATCCGAGATAGGTTTTGAAATGGGTAGCGAATAAAGTTTGTTACCTCCCTAAAATTGCTGCCAACTGAATTTACTAAATCGGCGAGTCTCACAGCACCCCTCCCATATTAGATAGAAATAATACGCAGAATTTTTAATAACAGGACTTACGTACAGGAACATAAAAACCGCGGGGTTTTATTAAATGTAGGGGTCACAACAGAATATTTTCGTTCGTAAAAAACCAGGTTTCTGAGCGAATGTGCGACTTCCTAAATAACTTAAACCCAGCGATAAAATTAATAATGGGTGATTTGTAACTACCAATTGGTAAGCGCTAATTGCTAACTGTTAATTAGAAGGCATTGTAGGTCCTTTTGATTCTACGTCTTCTTCCAACTCGTTAATGCGACGATAAAATTGGTACAAATAATTCAGATCGCAAGCAAAAAGATCTTCAATTACCGTCGGAGTTACTTCTTCTAATGCACCCAATCTAGTAATTACCCTCGATAAAATAATCACCGTAGAATAGGCAGGATTAGACTTAACGCGGGGGTCACGCAATGGCAAAATTTCATCGATCGCTTTGGCTAAACGCATCACACCTTTGCGGTGTAAATTTCCATCTGCATCTAAAAAACCCTTGGGTAAAGTAAATTCAAATTCAATTTGAAACATCTTGAAACATTACGCCTTATTGTTGCCGAGCAAACATTTCTACAGCAATTTCCATTTCTTCAATCTCCGAATCCCCACCAGCCGAACTTAAATCAGAAACAATGTAACTAATAGGCCAAGCTCCTTGAAACTGAAATATTGCCTGTGAGTTATTACTTTGGTCATAAATAGTTAAAGAACCATCTCGACGTTGTTTAGCCCAATTTCCTTCTTGAACTGCTTCAAACCACTTCCACAAAGTTGTGGATTTAGTCATGCCCCGACGTAGAGTTATATTATTAGTTTTAACATTCCCAGGAACCTTTGTGCAAACAACCTGACCCATTTTCGCTGCACCCCAGCGGTTGGGTGTAACCTCGGTAACTTCTATGACATCTTGAGTGCGTTTAAACCCTTTGCAATCCATAAAATAAGCATCAACTGGTTCTTGGCTTCCCTCTAGTTTTAATTCGATATAAAATCGGCAATTTGTGAGGATTTCTGGAAAAGCGTTAATCAGGTTTGCCATTTTACCTCCTGGCTAATTTTAGATTTCCGAGGTCAGATTTCCGATTTAAATTCAAGCACGGGTTAAAGAAACCGGATTTCTGTCGAAGAAAAATAGTTGCACAAGCTAGAAATCTCAGCAAAAAACATGGTTTCTAGCTTGCGCAAACATAAGTCCTGTTCAATCTCAAATGTCGAATCTCAAATTACCTATTGTACTCGTTTGATATCTTCGTGTACTAGGGTTATGGTTTCGTTAGCCACATCAGCCGAGCCAGCTTCCAGTTTAGGCCCTTCATATTTGGTAGGATAAGCATTTTGCAACTCCCAACGGGCTTTCATGTCTCCTCCTTGGTCGTAAACAGTAACCGAAGCGGCTTTCCGATTTGAGGACCATTCCGACTTACCGCCAGCATTTTTGTTGCAATCTTCGTACCATTTGTAAAGGTCTTTGTTAGTAGTAGCAACAACTTTGACGACAACCGGAGTATATTTGACTTGGGTGGGAGCAGCCTGACGCAAGTTCATTGCGTTTTTACTCGATCCCATTACCTTGTCACCCCCGGCGGCTGGGCTTTCAGCACTTAAACCCGAGACTTCCAGAATTTGCTTATCTGTCAAACCGTCAGCTTCAAAATAAAACCTACAACTGACTAATAGTTCATCCGTGTTTCCTGGTGCCATAATTTAACTCCTTTTGATTTAGTAATTGATGATTAGTAATGGGTAATTGGTAATTTTTGTTTCCATTACCATTCCCTCGTTTCACTCGGCCGTTACCTAATTTTATTGTTCATCTTGAGCGTTCCACTGACTGATGCGGAAGATGACAAATTCTGCTGGTCGGACTGGGCAAACTCCAACTTCAATATACAACCGACCTAGAATCATCGTTTCAGGGGGATTGATTTCTTCATCGCACTTGACAAAAAACGCTTGTTCGGGGCTGCTACCAAACAATGCGCCTTCCCGCCACAGTCGTTCGAGGAAATTGCTAACCGTCCGCCGTACTCTTGCCCACAAATCTTGATCGTTTGGCTCAAATACAACCCATTGAGTGCCTAATTCGATGGATTTATTGATATAGCTCATCAAGCGACGGACGCTGATATAACGCCACTCTGTTTTTTCCGGTTCTACTAATGTTCTTGCGCCCCAAATCTTAATGCCTCGATTCGGGAAGGTGCGCAGGCAATTAATCCCTTTGGGGTTCAATAATTCTTGTTCCCGGAAGTTGCAATCGTAAGATAATCCGATGACGCCGCGCGGAGTTTCATTTGCTGGTGCTTTGTAGACTCCTCGCGTTTCATCTGTGCGCGACCATACCCCCATCATGTGACCGGAAGGCGGGATTAAAATCGGTTTTCCAGCATTACGAGGATTGGGGACTTTAATCCACGGATAGTAAAGCGCTGCAAACATGGAACGTCGGTTAAATTCATTATCCAACCAATTAGTTACGTGTTGCGGTTTGATGCAGTCATGGGGAACATCCAAAACCACCATGCGATTGGGCGGATTGGGTGCGGCGTTTTCGCACAGACTTACCATTAAGTCCATCAGTCCGTGCAGTTGGTCGCGATCGATCAAGCCCTGTTTGTGCGCCAGCATTAAATCTGGACAGGCGACGATCGTGATTTCGTCAATCTCGAATAACCCTTGTATCCCGCTACGATCGTCGCGCACCCCTCGCACGTATCCGTACAAGTTTTCCTGCGTCGGTAAAAGAGGGGGAGGGCTGACTTCGTATTGACCGTCTACGGGACGGCGGGTAAGGGGCAGCCCGCGTTGGGTCAAGTCTATGACGCTGACGTACTGGGATGCTTCTTCGAGTTTGGTCACTACATAGTCGCCTACCTCTGGTTGCACGTTCCGATCCATCGTCAGTTGTTCGTGCCTTTCCAGTTCTTGCCCTTCGCGTTTGATGACTACGGTAAAGAATTCAGCGGGGATAGGGGCTGGGATGTTTGGATCTTCGGGATAAGCTCTCGGTTCGCTGGGTAAGATTTCTACGTTGACTGCGCTAGTATCTGTTTCTTCTTCTCCCTGCTTGAGGATAAATTGCAAAGATTCGCGTTTGGCAGAGGTTCTCACCGTCAGTGCGGTGGATTCTGGTCCTGGTTGAGTGGTACTTTCTGCAGGTTTTGGGAGTTCGGTACCGATGCTAACAATCCAACACCTAGCGCCTCCGTTTAAGAACCAACCGTTAACGGAAAAGGGTAAATAGGCACCAAAATCTGTGAATCCATCGGAGTTTTCTTTAGCAAAGTATTCTAAATATTGATTCCAACAGGTGACTAGCATCGGTTTGCCAATTTCGGCACCATTGCGAATCGCTTCGGTAAAGCCAATAAAGCCAGCGATGTTGGTTTGTACGCCTTCTATGGGGCGACTACCTCGGTCAACTTCTTCGACGTATACACCAGGGGCAAAGTAATCAAGTCTCGCCATAGCTTTCTTCCTTAAAGGGAAAAATTTACCAATTACCGCATACCATGCTCACTTACGATATTTCATCTACCAGTTATCCTTGTTACTATTTTTAAACTGGTGACTTGCTCATTCAAATATGATGTAAATTTTCATGAGGTTGAACCACCACTTTTTGTTAATAACTGATCGCTGCTAATGGTTAAGTGAGTCTGATTTTTCGACTCGTATTGTGATCAATCATAGATGCCTTATCTGATTTATACCATTTTTCAGCTAAGCTAAAGTGGCTAATCGAATAATTGACATAGATTATAGTACACTAAACTTTGTTAACAAGACATCTGCATAAATTGTGTTTTTTCTTAATAACTTTCATCAATATTTAAATTACACCTGGATTAACTTTTAGAGAAGATGAGTAACTATCTAGCGATCGCCACCGTCACAGCCACCCTGCAAAGGCTTTTGCAATCGGCGATCCAACTCGATCTACCAGGAGCCAAGGTTACTACGGTGCGCCCTGAAGCAAGTGGGGGTAAAACGCCAGAAGTAGGAGTGAATATTTATCTGTATCAAGCGATACCCAATCCCGCTTGGCGGAATTACGACTTACGCAACCGTCGCCCCAAAGGAGAATTAGTTAAACAGGCCCAAGCGGGATTAGACCTATTCTACATCATGACGTTTTACGGCAATGACATAGAGTTGGAACCCCAACGTTTGCTCGGTAGCGCTGTGCGTACCATTGTTGACAACCCGATATTGACGCCTGAGATGATTCGAGCGACGCTGAATCACTCGAATTTTAGATACTTGGCAGATTCTACCTTGGAACAGCAAGTCGAGCGGGTGACGATTGTTCCCAGCCAGATGAATACGGAGGAACTATCCAAAATTTGGTCAGTGTTTTTCCAAACACCCTATATGCTATCTTTTGCTTGCCAAGGCGGTGCAGTTTTGATTGAAGGCAACAAACAGAGCGCCAGAGCCTTGCCCGTAAAGAGCGTGCAATTTTATACAACGCCCAACCAGCCGATGGTTGAGGAAGCGGTCTCGGAAGCGGGGGCAAATCAACCGATTGTAGCGGGTAGTATATTGATGATGCGTGGTAAGCAGTTGCAGGCCGATCGAGTACAGGTGAGAATCGGCGAGACGAGGGTAACGCCGCAAGAGGTGAGCGAAAAAGAGCTGCGGTTGAATTTATCCTTGCTACCAGAAGAAGAAAAGCAAAGTTTGCGGGCGGGGGTACAGCAGTTGTGCGTGTTGCATCCGATCGTGAAGATCAGGCCCATTGAGCCCGATCGGGCAATAGCCTCGAATGTACTTCCTTTTGTCTTGTGTCCGCAGATTGTAGGAAAGCCAGAACTATTGGATTTATGGGGAAACGAGGAGGATCTGTATGGGGCAGAATTCCAGGTGCAAGTTGATTTAACCATTGGTAGGGACCAGCGGGTGCTATTGTTTTTGAACGAGCGATCGAATAACAATCCGGTGGGTTACATTTTTACAGCCAAACCCCGTGATGAGCTTATCGACACGGTGGTGTTTCCGATTTTGGATGTGAAGGGAGGAGAATATTTGGTACGCGTGCAGATCGATGGTGCCGAGAGTCCTCTCGAAGTAGATGCGGATAGTGGGTATGTCGGTCCCTGCGTCGTAATTGGGTAAACTACCCACCGCCAAGCTGAGTACAGTAAGGTAACGCAGTAACAGCTCGCCGCAGGCGTGCGCTCGACGTATTTACGTCATCCTAGGTGTTCGCGATCGGCAATTAATCTTGTTTATTCTCTCGCGCGGCTGAAAAAAGTCCAATTGAGCGATCCTCTTTGAGGGTTCCGCTAACGTCGTCAACCTTCTTTCAGGTGTTTGGGAGCCTTTTTCACCACGTCAGACAAGGCTGGTCGTGCGTACCTTACCACTACAGATAGTGTAAAAAATGATTTCTTGCGTAAGTCCTGACTAATGTTTTGGCACAATAAGTAAGGAAAACTCTTAAATGAACATTAAACAAAGCAGTCAATGGCAGAATGCCAATATTAAATACCTGATGGCATCGGTAGCAGTAATCGAGCAAATATTATCAAGTTATATTACTGAACCGGAAAATTGCCTATCCTCATTAAAAGTAGAACAAGCTAGATTGGAATTGATGGCAGTGGCGTCAGCAATGCCTTTTCCATCAGCATTACAAGAACTAGGAAGTGCATTCAATTTATCGGATTTTGAGCGAGATGTACTGCTGTTATGTGCGGGCATGGAATTACAGCAAAACTTTGATTTTTTGTGCGCCGATGCTCAGGGAGATGGGCAGCTAAGTTATCCTACGTTTAATCTGGCAATGTCAGCTTTGGCTGCACCCCATTGGAATGCTATTTCTCCAGATCATCCGTTACGTCGCTGGCAGTTAATTGAAGTTGTGCGCGGTAAAACTATAACCCATAGTGCGTTGAGAATTAACGAGCGAATTTTGCACTATTTAATGGGAGTAGATTGTTTAGATGAAGCGTTTAAAGGTATTATCGAGCCAGTATCTCTTAGTGGAGAAATGGTGCGATCGCGCCGCCTGCCGTTAAGCGGTTCGCACTCGACAATAGCATCTCAAATAGCAGCACTTTGGTCAAAAAACTGGGTACAGCAGCAAAGTGATTTTTCTCTTGACTCACTACCAATTACAGATTACCCATTACCCATAGTACAATTATGCGGGGATGAAGTAGAATCTAAATTGGCGATCGCATCCACTGCCTGTGAAATCTTAAGAATTAAATTAGCCGTAATATCTACCAGAGTAATTCCGACAGTTACTGCCGAATTGAATAACTTGATTTTACTGTGGTATAGAGAAGCGAAGTTGATGCGCTCGGTTTTGTTATTAGACTGCGATGAAATGGATTCCGAAGATGGAGCAAAAGAGAACGCTATTGCTCAACTAATTGTTAATATCACCAGCCCCATAATTATAATGACGCGGGATCGCCGTAAAAGTACAAGGCGTCCTTTCATCACTTTTGATATCCATCCACCCACAAAACAAGAACAACGACAAATCTGGCAAAACGCTTTAGGAGAATTTGTACCTGTTCTCAACGGACAAGTAGAAGTATTAGTCGAGCAATTCAACCTTAACGCCCCCACAATTTATGCTGTTTGTGAAGAAATGATTAGTCAAAATCCCGAAAAAATTGAGGCTGGTTTTACAGATAATCTTCCTTCCCAACAAACAAGTAGAATCAATCCGCCCGCTACAATCCCAAATCAATTATGGGATATCTGTCGCGCTCAATCTCGTCCCCGGTTAGATGACTTAGCTCAACGTATCTTACCTGCCGCGACTTGGGATGATTTAGTATTACCAGAAGCAGAACGCCAAACCTTGCGAGAAATTGCCGCTCATGTCAGGCAACGCACCAAAGTTTACAAAGAATGGGGATTTGCAGGTAAAGGAGATCGAGGTTTAGGAATTAGCGCTTTATTTGCGGGAACCTCTGGGACTGGAAAAACTATGTCATCAGAGGTATTAGCTGGGGAATTGCAACTCGATCTTTACCGGATTGATTTAAGTTCTGTAGTCAGCAAATATATCGGCGAAACTGAGAAAAACTTGCGCCGGGTTTTCGATGCTGCTGAAAGTGGAGCAACAATTTTGTTATTTGATGAAGCCGATGCGATTTTTGGCAAACGTTCTGATGTCAAAGATAGCCACGATCGGTATGCCAATATGGAAGTTAGCTATCTGCTGCAACGCATGGAATCTTACCAAGGTTTAGCGATTTTGACAACGAATTTAAAAGATTCTTTGGATACAGCTTTTCTACGCCGGATTCGATTTGTGGTGAAGTATAGTTTCCCAGATGCCAAAGATAGGGCTGAAATTTGGCGGCGAATTTTTCCCAAAAATACGCCTACAGAGGGATTGGATTGTGTCAAATTAGGGCGGCTAAACGTAGCAGGCGGAAATATTCGTAATATTGCCTTGAATGCAGCTTTTATGGCAGCCGATGCAGGGGAGGCAGTGCAGATGAAACACTTGCTGATTGCGGCTCGGACTGAGTATGTAAAGTTGGAGAGAACGCTAACCGACGCGGAAATTAAAGGCTGGGTATAACTCAGATATTGCACCATTGTCAGCAAGCCTTTCATGGGCGGGTTCTCCGGCCCAACCCCTACTCGCGTCAAGTTAAGATTTATTTTATGTTACTTTCTAGTGGAAGCAGTTATGCCAAACTAAGGTACATTGCCCAGATTTAGACTAGGAGAAGAGGTGACCTATGAGCAAGCAATGGGCGCAGAAAAAATCTGGATCGAATTCTTCCTTGCCGGTGCAAAAAAGTTCATCCTCGCAGCGACCTTTCACCGCTCCAGTTTACGATGCGCCAGCGCCAAAGCAAACGCCTTCAGTGCAGGCAAAACGTCGTAACGTTGACTGGAATCGGGTAACTGTAGAAGCCCAGAGTCCAGCAGGAGTGCAGGCGAAGCTTTCTGTCGGCGCACCTGGAGACAAGTACGAGCAGGAAGCTGACGCGATGGCAAATAAAGTCATGACGATGCCTGCGCCGGAAAATGAAAAACCCCTTCAACGGGAAATGGCACCAGAGGAAAAAGAAGAGGAAGTGCAAACTAAACCTCTGGCAAATAGCATTCAACGGGAAATGGCACCAGAGGAAAAAGAAGAGGAAGTGCAAACTAAACCTCTGGCAAATAGCATTCAACGGGAA
>NZ_JAUBRI010000045.1:14737-33736 GCF_036701795.1 Microcoleus sp. N9_A1 | reverse complement strand
AAACTAAACCTCTGGCAAATAGCATTCAACGGGAAATGGTTCCAGAGGAAAAAGAAGAGGAAGTGCAAACTAAACCTCTGGCAAATAGCATTCAACGGGAAATGGTTCCAGAGGAAAAAGAAGAGGAAGTGCAAACTAAACCTGCAACAGAGGGAAAGTCCCAGGCTGGCAGCAATTTAGAAAGTCAACTGAGTGGAACTAAGGGGGGTGGTAGCGCTTTATCGGATGAGGTGCGATCGCATATGGAACCCCGCTTTGGTGCCGATTTTAGCTCAGTCCGCGTACATACGGACAGTGCAGCAGTGCAAATGAACCGGGATTTGGGTGCACAAGCTTTTACGCATGGTAGCGATATTTACTATGGTGGGGGAAAGTCACCGGGTAAGGATGAGTTGACAGCCCATGAGTTGACTCATGTGGTGCAGCAGAATGGTGGGGCGGTGCAGCGAGATCCATTGATCCAGCGTACAGGAGGAAAACAGAACACTGATGAAGACGACATCCAGTCGGTACCGGCTGGAGATATCAAGGGGAAGAAGCAAACTCATGAAGACGACATCCAGTCGGTACCGGCTGGAGACATCAATGGGAAGAAGAAGCAAACTGTAGAAACATCTGAGGTTCCTACCGATTTTGCCCACTTACTTAAAGATATTGATATTGATAAGGATGCAAAGGAGGAAATCGTCAAGAAATTGCTGAGCAACTTTTATGCTAGGCCGGACTTTACCTACACAGGAGAGTCCAAGGGAGGGTGGAAACATGAGGGTGATTGTTCAACCCTCGTGTCACAGTTCATAGATATCGCCGGAAAATATGGAATAAAAATGACAAGAAATGAGCAACGTGAACCACTATTCATCAATGGAGGCGGAAAAATTATAGACCAAGAGAGCAAGACAGGCAATGTTGATAGCGGCAAACATTGGCTATTTGAGAACCATGTCTGGGCGGAATGGGATGGACAAAAAATAGATGTGCTTTTTGGGCAAATGGAATTAAAGCCATCCCAAAAAGTCCAGGAAGGTAGGGACGACACGTTGACAGTGGAGGGAACGACTTATTATTACACGAAAGACGCGGTGAGAAGTAGGACAAATAAGTATACAATCTATAGTGAGGATCGCTTTGATTTTGCAAATCTCAATTGTGCCCCTCGGTCCGGGCCAAAAAATAGATTTGGTACATGTACAATACTGTAAATTACGTTTAAGTGCGATCGCTGGCTCGTAGGTTGGGTTGAAGCATGAAACCCAACATCCTCGTCACTCATTCCCAATCCTATCCTCAAACTCAATCTCACCATCCGCGCCCCCATAAGCACGCCTACTCTTCATCCCGCAGATAGTGATGAAAACTCGAATAGATCCAATCCTTCGGTGCCATCAATAACCCGTGGCTCACCGGATTGTAATGAAACGTGAGTTCAACTGGCAAACATTATTCAACCGGTGTTAACGGTTTTTAGCCCAAAGGCTGAACTTTAGTTTAAAGCAGACTTTTGCAAGATGTCTATCACTCCGGCAATTCCCCAAAACGATCGCGATAGCGAGCCAATAACGTCTCCATTTCTGCCAACTCTTGCTGAGCTTGCTCCTTTTGCTGACGTTCTTGCTGTACGGCTTCTTCAGGAGTTGGTATCAACTGCCCTTCAGGGGTAAATAAGCGCAGTTTTGATTCGTGAATGCCCAAATATAACTCTAATTGCTGACTCCACAGCCTGCCATTCTCGTTCGCTACAAGTTCCTGATAACGACCACCTACCAACTGGAATCCTTTAAATTCAAGGCTATACGGGTCAAACCAAAAATAATCCGGTGTCCGAAAATTATCCTGGTAAATTTGTTTTTTTAAACCCCGGTCTGTATTGGCAGTTTTGGGTGAAAGAATCTCTACAATCACATTAGGATATTTGCCATCTTCCTCCCAAACAACCCAACTTTTACGCGGTTTGCGATCGGTTCCTAAAACTACAAAAAAGTCTGGCCCCCGAAATTTCTCTGATTTCCGTTGGCGGGGACTGTAGTAGATGGTGAGATTTCCGCAGGCATAAAAGTCATTGCGGTTTCGCCACCACGATTCCAGACATTGAAGCAGCAGCATTATTTGCCGCAGATGCAGTTCGGTTTCCAAGGGTGGCTCGTCACTTAGTAAGTCCCCGGTCGGAAATATAACATCTTCCAGGACATCTTCCGAGATTTCTAAGTCTTGGGCAACAGACATGGTAATCAGAGAAAAAGAGCAGGTATTCCTAATTCTAGCGTAGCGATTATTGTGAATCGAACTTCGAGTCGATCGGCGCGGCACCCTACACAAACATCAATCCGGTTTAGGTGGCAATTCAATTGGCGACAGTCTCTCTGGACTAGAAGGTGATGGCGAAGCACCTCCAGGTGCAGTACCTCCAGGCGCAGTACCTCCAGGCGCAGTACCTCCGGGTGTAAATGTTTGGGGTTGAGTTAAGCCCCTGGGTTCAACAGTATCGATCACCACTGATTGCGTTTTTTGTTCGCCAGCTTTATTGGTTACTCTCAGCGTAATCGTGACGCTGCTGGGAGGTTTACTGAGCGTATAAGTTTTGGAACCTTCGGGTTTTTGGACATCTCCAAACGGCAGCAATTCAACTTTAATATCTTCCCCATCTTCTACTTTCCAAGAGGCAATAATATCAACTGGTTTTCTGTCTTTATTAATTTCATAAATGTATTTAGCCTTTTCAGTAACATCCCGACCGTTGACTCGAAAATAAATAATTTTAACGGGGGTAGCTGGTTTCGGCGGTATTGGTTTAATTTTAACAAGTGGCGTATTTTTAGTAATCTCTGTAGCTCCCTCACCTTGCTTAGGAATTACGCTCAGTTTAAACGTGTAATCACCCGCTTCTTTTGCACCAGTCGGCAGATTTTGGCAAATTAAAATAGTTGTTAAAGCACAAAATTTTCTTAATTCTAGCGGCAAGATATTATTAATATTATAAATTTTTAATTTACTGTTAAGCGAACCATCAGGAGCTAGGCTTGCCAGCCTTAATTCTCTAATTTGATTGGCATCGCTAATTTTAAAACTTAGTAATATTTCTTCATTTTTAGCAACTTCATAAAAGGGTTTAGTCGATAAAATTTCGGTAATGTTCGGTATTGGTAAGGGGTTAACTGTAATGCTATCCGTTTCTTGAGTATCAGAAGGTTGATTAGGATTTTGCATGGAAAACACTTCTAATTTGTAAGTATAGTTTCCTGCTGTGGTAGGTATAACGCGGATATTTTCACATATAACCATATCTAAGTTATTCGCAAGTCCAGTTTGTACAGGACTATTCGGCTGAGTAATTAAAGGACCTGAGGATTGAATTCTACACTGATTTAACGGCAAAGTATTTTGAATTGCTAAGCCATCACTTCCTTGTTGAATAATTCTCAGTTCTTTGATTTGGCTTGGGTAACTGAGACGCCAGTTTAAAAACACTGGTTCTTTATATTCATAGTTAAGTTTGTTAGGTAAAACTTTGTCAATAAATTTTGGGATAGGCGAAGATTGAATAGTAACGGTATCGGTTTGTTTTGTATCTGAAGGTTGCGTAAGATTTTGCTTGGAAAATACTTCGAGTTTGAAAGTATAATCTCCAGGTTGAGTAAGTTTTGTAGCTACGCCTTGACAAACTAAAAATTCTCGACCTTTAATTTTTTCTATCTTGTTAGGCTTCGCTTGCATTCCTTGAGAATTCGAGTTTTGAGGATTGCAGTAAAAGAATGTCTTCTTTACACGCGAACTGTTATTTTTTTCCTGAGTTATAATTAATTTTTGTATTTGTTGGGGGTTGCTAACTATCCAATTTAGAAGCACTTGATCCCCGAGAGTTTCTAGATAAACTAGCTTGCTAGATAAAAATTGAAAAATTTTTGGCTGGTCGATTGGTTCAATTGTAATGGTATCGGTTTCTTTAGTATCGGAAGGTTTATTTTGACCTTGGGGATAAACTTCGACTTTGAAGGTATACTGGCCTGCTTGTTTGGTTTCTGTCGGTAAATTTTTGCAGTTAAGTTGATTGTCACTCTGCTGGCAAAATTGCAATAATTCGTTATAGCCGTAACTCATAATTTTACCATTTCCTTCGCGACTTTGGGGAATAATTTTTACCATAGAGAGTTTGGTGCTATTCTGAAATTTCCGGTTTTTAAACTCCCAACTACGCCAGTTAGTTAGGGTTAAATTTAAATTAACTGGTTTGGCTGCTAATTCTTGATAAACTTTTGTGACTCCTTCTAGTCGGTCGATCTTGGGTTGAATAAAAGCTTTCTGCCAAAAGAGAAATGCACCAACTGAAATCAATCCTAATAACAGCAATAGCAATAGTAAAAGAGGTAGCAAAACTTGCCACCAAGGACGCGGTTCCCAAATTAAACTTCCTTGGGGTAACTCTTTGGGAAGTGCTGAAGGTTTGGGAGTTTCAGGGAGGAATAAAACACGGTTATTTTCAAGTTGGATGTCAAAATTAAATTCTAGTGCTTTTCCCCAGAGAGGACGCCGCCACCACTTTCGAGGTTGTAGTTTAAACGGGATATTGCTGGTAGATTTTGGTGGTAGGAGTACAGCAGGAAATTCGGGGGTATAGCTAAAAACCCGATCGCGGTCGCTGGCGGCGATCGCAATTTCGCGAGTAATATTACCTTGGTTGATTAACTTTACTTCAAATTTTCCCTCCTGCGTCGGTATTCTAAGCAAAAGCGGATGCAGTTCGACATCCAATGTTTCATCGACAAGAAGTTGCAAATACACCACATCCAGCAAAACTAAATCTTCTCGGTTGCTGGAGATTAAACGGATAGTAGGAAAGTAATTGCCAGCAGTAGTAGATTGGGGTGGATGCAAAATTAGAGTAATTTCACCTGTGTTCCCTGGGTTAAGTTGTAACCCATCGGTTTCTTGCACTAAGCCAGGCGTTTCAATCTTATTCTCGGGATAGCGAACGCTATACCAATCGTTGGTTAATTCGGGACAAATTAAATAAAAGCGATCGACTCTTCTAGAGCAATTTTCTACCGTAACTTTGACTTCTAACTTTTCTCCGAAAGGGAGAAGGTAAGGGTTAGTTGAATTGGTTAATGGCTGCACGGTAAATCCTGGTTCCGTCTCCCATTCTCCATCGCGTTCAGGACGCAATACCCGTAGTTGCTGAGGACGACGAAAGAGTTTGTCTGGGTATTGAGAGGAAGCCTCGATCAAAATGTCATACTTGTATAAACCGACGTTTGCTTGCGCTGGAACTTCAAACGATAAAGTGACTTCGCACTCACCTTTGGACTCTAATCTTAGCGGATTTGGTTTACTGAAAGTACACCAACTTAGCAAAGGTTCGGATTTAGCATCTCCCACGGCAATCCAAATATCAATATCTGCATTTTTTTCGCCCAAATTTTTGACAGTTATGTCGCGTTTAGCGGTAAATCCTCTGGTAACTTGATTCGCTTCTAGAGAAAAAATGTCTTCGATGAATAGAGGGTTATTGACAGTTTGCATTGTTATTTTCGTCACTCCCATTAACACGATATAATTTGACTCTATTTTTATCATCGCCGGTTGAGATAAACAAGTTATCATCTAATGCTTTAATGTCAACACTGTTGATTCTAACGCCCGGAAATTCGGCGATAATTTTTCCGTCTTGGTATTGAGGCGATCGCTTGCGGTTCTCTAAAGGCCAAAGTACCACTCGTCCATCATCTCCTCCACTGACTAGGTAGCAACCATTTTGGCTTAAAGCAGCAGATCGAACGGGTTGGTTATCCTGACCTTGATGCCACCGATCAATAATAGCATTGTCGCAATCTAAGGGAATAACTAAATTTCCCCAACCATCAGTTTTGGAGAGGCTGAGATCGCTGCTTTCTGCGATCGCAGCGGAAGTATTATTAATACACTGGCGAATTTCATCCATGTCCCATAAACTAATATATCCTTGGTTATCAGAGGAAGCTAATAAATTTTGACTGTCGGCGAGCGCTAAACTATTGATATATTGATTTTGACCCGCGATCGGAGAAACCTTTTTATCTTCTTGCCAATCTGGCGAGGAATATTCGAGTTCGTAAATTCGGCGGTTAAACCAGTCCCACAAGGATAATTTATTGTACCGTCCGGCGATCGCAGCTAGGACATTAGGTCGTTTTTCCAGACTTTCGCTGATAGCCAGCGCATAAATAGTAAAGCGACTATTAGCAATTTGAGGTTTAATATTTGGGAAGTCTAGATTCCACTTACGCACAAGTCCACTTCCGTGACCGCTGAATAAATAACCAGAATCTTTGCTAAAAGCTAGAGCAAAAACGCGGTCTGTTCCCTGATAAATAGACCGTGGCTCGGTCTTTAATAATACATTCCAAAGTTTAATATCACCACTTTCTAATCCCGATGCAATAATATAATCTTCTCGGGGACTTTGGTGAATAACGCGCACTGATTTTTCAATTTTTTCGGCAATAAAACCTTCATATTTAAGACGGCGCATATCTAGTGACCAAGAACTTCGATTTACTTGCCAAAGTCGAATAGTTTGGTCGCTGGAAGCGCTAACAACTAAGCTGCTATTGCCAATTAAACGGACGGAATTGACAGGACCTTTATGATAATCCTGGGGATTTAGATACCACAACAACCAAAGTAGCAACAGCAGTAAAAGTACCCCCAATAGTTGCAGCCAAAATGGAATAATCGGTAAAATTTGCAGTTCTAAAACTTGGCTGCTAGGATTTGAACGAATTTGTGGCTCAGTTTGGGCCGTATTAGGATTAGTTAAAATTGGCGATACTTCAAATAAGAGTCGTCGTTTTAACCACCACCAAGGTCGTCGCTTTTTCGCCACTAAATACATCGTTTTGGCTTCACCGGGAGCAAGTTCTATTGGTTCAGGTATCTTTAAACCGCATTGCTGTACATCTTGGGCGGAAATTTGTAGGTTGATTTGTTGGGGTAAATTGCTGTTGTTAGCAAATTCCAATTCGTAAGTGGCAACTTTAGATTGTTTTTTAGCACCTTTTATTTTTATAACCGGAATTTTTTGCAGTTTATTTTTGCAAATAAACTCTACATTTCCTTGTGGTAAAAGTTCTAAAACTGCTTTTTCGTGGGGGCTACGGTTGCTAGTGTTCGATTTTGCCTCAATCGCGAAATCATATTTTCGGCTGAGTGTTCGAGTATTTTCTTCAGCCTGACACCAGAAACTTGTTTGTTGGTAGTCTCCCGCATCTATTTGCAATGTTTGTTGGGTTCCTTGAGTTATCCATTCGGGCTTTAAGCCAGATATTTTTAGTTGTACCTCCGTAGCTTTTTGGCTGAGATTATAAACTATCGCTGGAATTTCTATTTTTTCCCCAGGCAAAAGTTTAAAGTCTTTAATCGGTAGATATAGCCTTAAAGGTTTACGTGCTTTTTCAACAATTAAATTGATTTTTTGACTGGTATATAAATTGGGAAACTCGACCGAAAATACTCTTAAAGTTAGTTCAATAGTTGCATCATAAACGGGGATTGGCGGTTTGGTGATAATAACGTGAAAAGTGGTGCGATCGCCTGGGGGTTTTTTAGTAGAAACTTCGGGTTCTAGGTTGTACCATTTAACATTGGATTCTGCATCGGCCCCAATTGCTAGTAGTTCGATGTAAAAGCTGGCAAACTTGTTGCTTTCGTTGACGACAGTTACCTCGAATTCATTTTCACCATTAGCAGTTCGATCACCAGATTCAATGACGAGATCTGGGATTAATCGGATTTCCCGTTTGGAAACAATAGCTTTAACAAGATTTGGCACTTTTTGCTCTCCCATATAATTGATAATCATACCCGGTTCAGTATCTTCGCTAGTGCAAGTTTTTTTTGCGCTGTACGGGCGGGATAACCCCAAAATATTTGAAACTAGCTCAAGAGATAAATAAACCCGCCCTCCCTAAGTGCATCATTAATAAATGTCTATTGTATCAACTGTATAATCTGACGCCGACGTAGGGCAAAATGCAGGATGTTAATTCCTAACTCTTGAGCGGTACGGATGTCATTCCGATTTAGTAATTCGTCATCTAATCCCCAAGCATTTGACAAAGTGCCGGTGACTAAAATAATTCCACCTCCTTGCCAAATTTGCATGGGCGATTGATTAATATTTGGTAGAGTAGCAAACAAAAAAGGTTGGGTTTTCAGCGGATGATTGCGACTCAATTCTTGCCAAGATTGCCAATTACTTTCTAGCTCCTGGGTAATGATGTTGTTGATACTCTCGACTAGAAATTCGTTATTAGTTGGGGAATCAATTAAAATAATACCGCCCGTTTTTAAATAAGTCTTTAGCGTGTCAATTTCTGCTTCATCTAGTTCAACTATTTGCCAATCGGCGAGATAAACCAAATCATAAGGAGCGACGGATTGTGGCGTTTGCAAGCTAGCTTGTCCGATTTCTGTTTCTGCTTGCAAATGCGGGTAAAGTGCCACAACAGATTGGAGTAAAAAAGAAAGATTTTCTCGGTAGCGCTCACTCAAACTTAGCCGAGCAGTATTGTACACGTCATCTGTCTCTTTTTGTTTCATATGAGCCACTTTTATTACTGCTTGAGGTCTGGCTTGGGCTTGGATGCGGTAGCGTAAATCTAACTGATTAAATGAGGGGAATAAAACATCCGTGGGGTTTTCTAGTTTAACTATACCGGGTTGCAATTTAATTCTACACAATTCTATTTCTTTGGCAGTTGGAGGCTGAATTTTTTCGTCAAATCGCAACCATTCTCGTAACGATTCCGTCTTTTGCTGTTGTTCTGGATTGTCAGGTTCTACATAACTAACTACCAAGTAAACTGTCAAAGTTGCAGTTACAGGTGCTTCGGTTTTAATTCGATATGTTCGGTCAATAGCTTCGTCAACAACTATCGGATTTCCTTCTACATCAATCGCAATTCCTGGTTGAATTTCTAACCAACGTCGATCGCGAAATTTTGCTGCAATTTCAGAAGGTGGAGCAATTAATCTTACTCCCAATCCACAAACAATTCCCGGCTGATTGAGCGATTGATAGTGAACGTTTTGGCGGCGGCGGTGGTAATCGTGCGCCAACAGCCACCGTTGCCTATTCATCATCAAACCGTCATAAATATGAAGGCGTTCAAAAGGAGCGATCGGCGGTAGCGGAAAAGATTGATGAGTCATACAATTTTAGATTTTAGATTTTGGATTGGAGGCTGGATAAACGCTCTTGAGTAACCAATCACCAATTAGCAACGCTTTTGACTCCCATCCGGCATGATTGTACCACAAAAATTAGTATTAGTGCTTAAGTTAGTTCCACTTAAAGTTGCTCCTTTTAAATTGGCATTACTTAAATTAGCGCCTCTTAAGTCTGCATTACTCTAGTCGACCCCGCTTAAGTTGACACCGCTTAAATCAGCATTAATCAGATTAGCATTTCTTAAATTTACTTCTCTAAGTTTGGCTGTTATTAAGATGGCTTGTTGCAAATTAATTGCGTTTAAATCAGCGCCCATTAAACAAGCACCGCTCAACTTCAAGTCATCAAAATTGCTTCGGGTCAGCTTATTTTTTCTGATGCTAACTTTTAAAAAATTTACGCTTCTGAGGTTAGTACCCAGTAAATTAGTGCTGCTCAAGTAAATATCTTTAAGGTTTACATTAAATGAGCTGGCGCTATTTAAGTGGGCTCCATTCAAGTTAGTTTCAGTCAAGTCCCCTTCTCTAAAATTGGCAAAAATTAGGTTTGTATTACTCAGATTGGCGTCGCGCAAGTTAGGGCTATTGAGGTTAGCTTGATGGAGATTGGCTTGACTAAGGTTGGTTTTGCTGAGGTTGGCTTGACTGAGGTTAGTTTTAGTGAGATTAGCATTAGTGAGATTGGCATTTGTAAGCTCGGCAATAAACAAGTCTGCTGGCAATAAGTTGGCATTACTTAAGTTAATATTCTGCAAGTTGTTGCCGCTGAGGTTAGTACCTATTAAATTGGCATTTTCTAGGTTAATTTGACTGAGATTTAGGTTGCTCAAGTTCGCACCTTCTAAATCGGCTCCCCGCAGAGCTCGACCGCTGATGGATTGATTCGCAATTTCCCAGACAATACGCCACTTGCTATCAATTTCTGTTTCGTCGTTAAGTTTAGCATCTCTAAAATTTGTTCCTCTAAGATCGGCGTTTCGTAAATTAGTACCCCTGAGGTTTGCACCACGCAGGTTAGCATTGCTCAGGTTGGCATTTCTCAGATAAGCACCACTTAAGTCAGCATTACTCAAGTTGGCGTTTCTCAGATTGGCGTTTCTCAGATTGGCTTGGTGCAGGTAGATGTTTGCCAGGTTGGCGTTGCTGAGGTTACATCCCGCACAGTTTCTAGTTTCCCGCAACCGTTGCACCGCTGAGGTATCTTGCGATCGGGCTTCTGTCCCTACTCCCAACAGGTACAGCCCAGCAATCGCCGTTAACCAGTGGGTCAAAATTTTGCTTCTCATCATTTCAGCTAGCATTAGTAAAATTCATTCAGCTATGGACGCATACACTCTATATGTATTGTAAACATTGTGCACCTTACCGCTATAAGTAGTGTATCAAGCTACTTTTTGCGTAAGTCCTGTCATTGTTAAAAAATGTATTACTTTATATAAAAAATTTAAAATCTGCTATAACTTAGTTTAACGGCGCTTGAAAAAATTTTCTCAGTTTCTGCATTTGGCTGGGATATTATATGTTTAAGATATCTCCCGAACTGCTGCGATTTCTAGCTCTCGCTGTTAAGAATCGAATAAGTACAGGCCTTGACAGTCGTACCTCATGCAGGTTTATTTCTGTAGTGGCAGCATTAATGCTGCCACTACAGAAACAAAGTCTTTCGGCTGAACTTCAATCATTAGCAATGGGGGATAATCCCGCTCACTTCAGCGATAGACTGCTATCTCAAGCACGATCAGACAACTTTGGCTTAAAAGATTTTAACTTCTGGGTTGCCCAGTGTCAGGTCTTAGAAAGCGAACAGAACTATGCGGAAGCACTTGCAGCTTGCGAACAAGCACTCACCCTCAAACCAAAAAGCAAAAACCGTCAGATTTGGTCTAGTCGCAGCAATGCCCTCTTACAGTTAAAACGATACACCGAAGCGGTAAATTCCTATGATTTTTTACTGCGGTTTGACGCCAAAAATTCTCAGGCTTGGACTCGTCGTGGCGAAGCATTATATCACTTGGGTAAGTATGATGAAGCGATAGCCTCCCAGGAAAAAGCATTGCGAGTAAATGGAAATTGGGGCAATGGAACACCGGCGATTGCCTGGTATAATAGAGGTTTAGCGCAAAGAAATTTAGGGCAAAATGAAACGGCCCTGATCTCGTTCGAGCGAGCTTTAAGTATTGATCCAGATGATGCGATTGCCCAAGTTGAGCGCTGCGGCACTTTATCCGATTTAGGGAGACAGGAAGAAGCACTCGCGGCTTGCGCTCGCGCGATAGATGCGCTACCAGCGCCAGCTTTTACCAACCTCGCTATAGCGCAACAAAGGGCAGGAAAAATATTAGACGCGATCGCATCTTACGAAAAAGCTTTAGCGATTAATCCTAACGATGCTACTGTCTGGGCGAACCAAGGAATTCTATTAGAAAAATTGGGGCAGAATGAAAAAGCACTGACTTCTTATAACAAAGCCATTCAAATCAATCCTAAATCAGCTTTCGCTCAAGTCAATCGCTGCGCCACACTCAATCGATTAGCTAAGTACAAAGAAGCACTAACAGCCTGCAATAGTGCAATGAATGGAGATGGCAATTGGGGAGATAAAAATCCCGCTTATGCGTGGAATCAACATAGCAGTGCGTCGCTCGGGCTGGGGCAATACCAAGAAGCGCTGAATTCCGCTGAACGAGCTATTGATATTAATGCAAACATGGCAGAAGCTTGGAACAACAAAGGCGTCAGTTTGTGGCATTTACAAAAGTATCAAGACGCCCTGGTTGCCCTGCAAAAATCAGTGGAAATTAATCCTAACTACACTCAAGCCTGGTTCAACACTGGCAGAATATTCAGTACGTTAAGACAAAATAGTTTGGCAATCCAAGCTTACGAAAAAGCCTTTGACAGCGAGATTAATTTTCAAGCTAATTTAACCTGTAATAAAATTTTGTATAACCGAAAAAATTTAGGAATATGGCTATTGAAAGAATACGAAAAAGTTTTGGAATCAGCACAAAACTACTGCGCTGATGTTTTAGCAAACAAAAGCGTAGCATTATGGCACTTGAGCGATTACCAAAACGCCCTAAAGTCCGCAAGCCTTAGCATTGAACTTAACCCTAAATCCTTTGAAGCATGGTACAATCTAGCTGTAGTATTGGTAACTTTAAAACAGTATAATCGAGCATTATATGCCTACGAAAAAGCTAGCAGCATCAGCCCCAACAACTTTTATGTTTTGACTGGTAAAGGTTTAGCCTTAGAAGGAGTGGGGCGATATCAAGAAGCTCTCGAAGCCTTTGAAGCCGCTTTAAACATTAATCCCAATTACGAGCTAGCTCAGCAACAACGAGATTTGTTATTAGAAAAATTCAAGCTCCCAATTTGATCCAATCTGTTAGGAACCCCGCTTATGCCTAATAAAAACTCACTGCAAACAGAATTTAAATTTAGCCTCCCTAGAGGCTTAGTAGATGACCAGGAAAAAGTTCACTCCCAAGGATTTATGCGCCTTGCCACTGCCAAAGATGAAATTTATGTTCAAAAAAACCGTTTAGTTCAAGATAATCCAGCTTATGGATTTTTAGTGATGCTTTCCCTCGTAATTACCAATTTGGGCGATTTAGTTGAAGTCACGCCTGATTTGTTAGAGAATCTTTTTACCTACGATCTTGCCTATCTAAGAGAGTTTTATAACCGAATTAATCAACAGGGTATTGCATCTCTTCCTGTTAAATGTCCCAAATGCAGTAACGACTTTAATGTGGAGCTTGAACTATCGGGGGAGTCCTTCGCTACCCCCTAGACCAAGTGTATGAGGAGGTAGCCTGCATCGCATTTCATTTCCACTGGTCTTTAGAAGACATTTTGAATTTAGAACATACTAATCGCCGGCTTTGGGTAAGGCAAATCGGTTTATTGAACCCAAAGGCTTGAACGGGAGCCTGATAGAACCCATTTGAGATATTGCGATCGCTCATAGCAGTTGATCGCCCCCAAAAGCTCTTTTTTGAGGTAGTTCGACTTAACTGGAGTTTAGACTAAACAGACCTGATGAGCGCGATTGTCGCTCCACTCAAGAACGGCAACGGTCGCTGGCGACAAACTAGGAGGCTCAACCATCAGAAGGGAAAACAATGAAACCTTATTCGATTGAGTTTCGTGAGGAAATAGTTAAAATATATCAACAAGGTGATACATCAATTAGGAAAGTAGCCGCCAGATTTGATGTGAGTAAAGGGTTTGTTCAAAAAATTTTAAAACAAAAACAAACGACTGGTCATGTTCAACCCAAACAACAGGGTGGAAGCCTGAAAAGTGTGTTACACTCGCGCACAACTGAATTGACCAGATGGTGAAGAATATCCGGATAGCACGTTGTCAGAATATTGTGAATATTGGCTTATGAGCTACAAGAAAGCTATCAGCCCTAGCATGATGTCATGATGTGTCGTGAAATACAAAAACAAAATTTGACGCGAAAAAAAGACCATACGCAGCAGTAAGTCTGCCACTGAGAGAGTGCAAATTTATATGTGTGAATATTGGGAAAAAGTGAAAAATATCGACCCTAACAACCTCGTTTTTTTGGATAAAATGGGCGTTTTATTGGGGTTAACACGAACCCACGCTCGTTCAAGATATGGTAGTAGAGTCTACAATTTAAAACTATTTTATCGGGTTGGAGAAATTACAGTTGTCGGAGCAGTAAGTTTTAAAAAAGTAGTAGGAATAATGACGCTAGATGGGTCGATGGATAGTAAGGCGTTTAAAGTTTTTGTGGAACACTTTTTAGTGCCCAACTTATGGGAGGGTGCAGTCGAAGTCAATTGATAATCTACCAGCTCATAAGTTGGCGGTGCTCGAACCATTGATTCAAGCAGCGGGTGGCAGTGTACTGAATTTATCACCTCCCGAATCCTGACTTTAATCCAATCGAATTATGGTGGTCACAACTAAAAGCTTTTTTACGTCATTTCTCGCCAACTACTACCACTCCGTGTTGACGTAATACTTGGCGTATGCGCTTGAAGGAGTCAATACTAAGCACTTCAAAAACTGGTTTACAAGCTGCTGCTACTGTACTTTATGAACCTGCAATCCGCTGTAAGTGCTTGTATCATTAACCAAACATATCAATAAACCGGAATGATCTCGCCCTGCCAAAACTTGCCGACTTCTGAACCGCCGCATTAAGAAATACCCCCGACGGATGCAGTAATGCAGTATTTGCGGCAAATTCTCAGGTGTCGGGTCGGTATACACCAAGCATGAAGATAGAAGGTCACGGGCAAGCTAAGATATTCACGCAAGAGGAAATCGAGCTTTTGTTCAACGAAGGTTTGCAGAGCGACCGAGATCGCGCCCTCTTTGGAGTTTGTTTGTACACAGCTTGCCGCATTGCCGAAGCGTGCAGCTTGAAAGTCATCGATGTTTTCACCCCAGCGGGTGCCATCCGCTCCGAAATGATTATCCGTAAAGGCAACACCAAAGGCAAGCTCGGCACCCGTACTATCCCGATCATTCAAGAGTTGAGGCTGCTATTAGAAACCTACGAGCATCCCTCACACCCCTACCTATTCCCCAGCCGCCACCTCAACCACCGCTGGAAACACGCGAACCCGGAAGCCGCCTCTCACCTATTCCAAGAAGCCTGCGAAAAAGTCGGCATCATCGGCGCTTCCACTCACAGCCTCAGAAGATCGGCCCTGACTCAGATGAGCAACGCTGGGATTCCGTTGCGGATTATTCAAGAAATCAGCGGACACCGCAACTTAGAACAATTGCAGAAATACTTAGAAGTGCGGCCCGACCAAGTAAGGGGAGCCGTCTCCGCACTCTCTACCCTTTCCTACGTCAGGAAACTTCCATATCCTGATATAGCTTCCCCAACCCCACAAAATCCGTTGCCCTCTCACCAACTGTCACAAGGCCTAGCAGACTCCGCGGCCCAAGAAATTCCCGACTGGTGATCGGCTGACTGCAAGAAAAACGGATGCTCCAGCAGAATCTGCTGGGTATGAGATGCTCTACCATCCGTTTAACAGCTCTCATACTGTTCCAGAGGCAAGGAGTGCCGCTTTCCGCACGATTGGTTTACCGCATCATCTCAAACCGAGAGTAGAACAATTGACTAGCCCGTCCAAGTTCTTTAAAACCTAAAACAAAGGCTCCTACATCAGAGGAGCTTTTGTTTGTATATTGTCGAGCGGCATTGAGGTATTTTCGCTCGGCAGTGAAGGGCCAAATATCTTCGCCAGATGGGCGTTTAACAAGCGAGCTCGGGATGGTATCGGGGTGATGCCACTGCCTCTGGTGAGACTACCAAAAAGTTTTCAGGGTGAAAAACCCTGAAGACTGCATAGAATTAAGTCATCATGATTACCATGTTGAAACAGAATACAAACTGAAGAACTCGAACTTTACGACCCGCTGGCAAGCAAGTCTACTCTTAGCCTCTACCTGGTCAAAGAGCAAGAAAAATGGGTTCCTATCGAAAGCAAAGAGCTTGTTATTGGGAAACAGTTGACTCGACTGTTACAGCTTTCTCACGATTCGCGCCCCCTGCTGAAGCGCAAGGTCAAAGTTGGAGAACGGCTCACTTATACCATTTTTTTAAAGTTATGACAGACTTTAGAAAACAGGGAAAGTGGATAAATTACAATGTCTTGTCCTCCTCGATCTCTATCGGATCTTTAGAAAAATGGTATTACCACGTTAAAAAAGAGGGCAGCCCTTGGAAAGCTTACCTTGTCACTCCCTCGGACTGGGTAGTGGTCAGAGTATTTCGGTACGAAGCCGACCTATCAGAGGTTGAAGGGGATATGCCAGAGTTTCGGGACGTACAGATTGCTTACTGCGAGCGCCAGCCTTTGGCACCAGAGGAAGCTGAAGCAATGACTTATGAGATTGTTAGCCAGGTTTCTGTGGATTCCTTTGGCGGCGATAAAGAAGCTTATCAACAATTTCTTGCCAGTCAGGAGTCTAAGCAATACATCCGCGTATAAAATTTGAAAAGGCTGTTGTCAACAAGCGACCGCCCCCATCGATTAGACCCGACCAAAAAAAGAGTCCGCAGTCTTTAGAAGAGACGGCAGACAAACAAAAAATTAAAAAGTTTAAATTCATCATAGTCTAAAATCTGCCATAACTGCCACATTTGCACCAAATGCCAATCAACGGTAGTTACAGCAGAGCCGTCTCTTCTACTAAGCGCGGGTTTTCTTCAGAAAAAACCAGCACGCAGCGCTATGAGTAGCGAGAGAGGCATCTATGAACGTTGTTACAAATCAATTCTCAACTACCGCGAACCTTTGCCCCAAACACAAGAGCCACATTGAGAGCAGGGGACTGCTCAACGACTGGAGTTACGCCAACTGCCGAACCGTATCTGCTGACGAGGCATCAGTTTACTTGGGTTATACCGCCAAGTCTGGTGGCATCTTCTTTATTGGTGCAGGCACACAATTTCAGTTCAGGCCAGACAAGCCGTGGAAGTCAAGAGAAGATAAAAAGGCACCCAAGTACCGCACCCCGTTAGGGGAATATGACGCTTTTCTCCCCCAGCATCCAACCAATAAGGACTATTGGAATACTGAAAAGCTTGCAGAGCATTGCTACCACATTAACGGTCAGCCCTACATCCTACTAACTGAAGGAATCTGGAAAGCCATCGCGGGATGCAGCCACGGTTTACCTACAATTGCCTTGATGGGCATCAGCATGGGACTGACTGCCAAGAAAAACGACTTGCAAGGTCAACGCTTTCTCGTTGCCATACTCGAACACTACGCTCGTGCCGGTTTTGGGTTCATCATTGCCTTTGATGCAGATGCAGCCACCAATCCCAGCGTCATTTGGGAACAGCGGAAACTCGGCCGCCAGTTGCTTAAGTTTGGTGTACCCGTTCGCAGCATTACTGGAGAATGGGAACCAGGCACTGAAGGAGAAACTAAAGGTATGGATGATTTTATCCAGAGAAAAGGAATAGAAGAGTTCAGGCGGATGCTTATGAAGTCAATCAGCTTTCAGGAATGGGAGAGCAATCTTGACGACGAGGGTCAAAACTTCACAGCATCAAAGCCACCCACACCGAGAAAACTTGCCCGCCAGTTAGCGGAAGATTATGGGGAGAGTTGGAAATTCGACAACGAAACCAAAACTTGGCGGATTTGGACGGGCAAGCACTGGGAACGTACCGACGACGGGAATTTTAGAACCCTAGTCAAAACCACCATCGACGCGAGAAATATTGAGTACAAAGGTTCTAGCTACATCACAGACGTGCTGAGCCTGCTCACTGACGACTTACGAGTTAAGCATTGGGATATCTGGGATAGGAAGCGCTACATCGCTTTCGACGATTCGGTATGGGACAGCCTGACGGGCGGAATCCTCAAACACTCTCCGGGTACGGGCTTTACTTCCTACTTACCTTACTCGTACAAGCCGTTGACGGGAACTGACGCCTCGGCGATTGACATCCTCCGCAACAATTGCCCGAACACCTACCGATGGATGAATACGGCAATGCAGGGCGACCGCCAGAAAATCCTCAAACTGTTGGCAGTCATCAACGGATTGCTTAAGTTCCGATTTTTTGACTTGCAGATGTTCGTTCACTTAATCGGGAAACCGGGCAGCGGTAAGGGGACATTTATCAGGCTGCTTCAAAAAATAGTAGGACGAGAGAATTGGAAAGGATGCAAGCTGAAGAATATGGATGACGGCTCAACAATGGCTAGCATCATCGACAAGCAATTGGTAGCCTGTCCTGACGAGCGCACTGCTTCGGGTGTGGATGCGATATTATCCATGACTGGTGGCGATGCCGTTAGTTACCGGGAAGTGTACAAGCCGGCTTCTGATGCTTTCTTCTACGGCTTGTTAATTGTTGGAAGCAACAACCCGATTTTTGTAGGCGATACTACTGGGTTAGACCGCCGCTTGTGCTTGGTTCATTTCGATAATCCCTTACCAGCGGTGCTGCGAAATTCGAGGATTGAAGCGGCGATGGATGCAGAAATCTCTCAGCTTATTGCTGTAGCCCTCAATCTTTCTGATAGCACCGTCAGCGAGCGCATTCAAGGAGTGGGCAAAAATCAGATTGCAGAATTCAAACTCCAAGAATGGGATATGAAGGTGCAAACCAACAGTGTCGCGGCTCACTTCGACGATTGTTTGATTGTAGACCCGACTGCTTCGACGCCGACTGGCAAAATCTACGAACACTATAAAAATTGGTGCGACTCCAATCTCAAGGCAGTTTCTCATATCAAGTATCCCAAGATGCTCTCGGAACTCTGCAACGATTATCTGGAGCTTAGCTCCGTCAAGTGGAGACGCTCCGGCGGTCGCAGTTGGTTTGAAGGATTGAGGTTCCGCACTGAAGGGGAAACATCACCCACTCATTCCGATTCACTTTCAGCGCTTATTCCCCAGAATTTCCCCACTGATACGGGGTGCAACACAGAGCTAAACGTGGTTGATACGGGGTTAAAACGGGATTCTGAATCCTTATCAGACGGGAATTACAGCTATTTACAGGGTTTAGAAGCTCAAAGTTCTTGTGAAAAGTTAGAGTCTTCTTCTCCGTTGACTGAGGAAAGTCAAATCACAAGTCATCACTTTTGTGAAAAGTTAGAGTTTTCTTCTTCGTTGGCTGAGGAAAGTCAAATCACAAGTCATCACTTTTGTGAAAAGTTAGAGTCTTCTTCTGGGTTGACTGAGGAAAGTCAAATCACAAGTCATCACTTTTGTGAAAAGTTAGAGTCTTCTTCTGGGTTGACTGAGGAAAGTCAA
>NZ_JAUBRI010000045.1:0-14637 GCF_036701795.1 Microcoleus sp. N9_A1 | reverse complement strand
ATCACAAGTCATCACTTCTGTGAAAACTTAGAGTCTTCTTCTGGGTTGATTGAAGAAAGCCAAATCACAAGTCAGCAGTCAGAAATAATAGAAAAAGTAGGTTTGAACCCCGTCAACCCCGTCGAAATACCAAAACCCTTGCTAGTCGCGGATTTAAACTCCGCAACAAACTCCGCAGCAACCCCACGCGAACCCCTTCAAACCCCGCATCCCGAACTCAACGAAGATGAGCTCGAACTCGTGCAGATGATTTGGGTGGCAATAGCAGAACCCGACCCCGAATCTGCACGACGGACAGCGGCCGACATCTTGCCAATCCTTAAAGATGTCTGTGCCAGGGGAGCTGCAAACCGCGAGAAAGTTTGGGCCGCTTTGACCGATTCGGAGCGAGTGATATTCTCGGAACTGACGGCGAAGCCTCTCGCACTGGGCGACAATCCGCAGGAACCAAAACCCGCCGAAACCACGCCAGAGCAAGAAATTATCGCCCCCGCCGATGCCGAAAAACTGCGAGAAATCGCAATTGTTTGGTGGCCGGAACTGTATCCCGCACAAATCCAAAGTCTGCTCGCCCAGATGTACGCATGGGGTGCGCCGGGGACTCGGTACGATGCGGCCACCATCACGGCTTGGCTGGTTACTGAGGACACCGTTGTGCGCGAGCGGATTACCGAGTTGATGGAATTGAGGCTAGAGGCTTAGCCGAGTTCTGACAGTCAATAAAAAACCACACAAACCGCATCAAACGGCTGCTTGCGTGGTTTGGGTATCACGCAGAAAATTCATTCTGCGTGTTTCAAAAAAACTGTTTGATTTGAAAATGGAACTATTCGATAGCAGTTCTGCCCCCAATACGGTTCAGTTAATGTTTTTTGTCCGAAGAGAGCTTTGGGCGAAGCATAAGCCCTTCGGGCAGGCACGCGCCTTCGCAGTATCTATTTTTCACAGTGTTTTGTCTCCATGAGTGTCTTATCTGAACCCTATTGGTTCTGCCCCTAGTAGATTTGGGAAACCTGTGAAATACAGCCTATTCCAGCTTTATGAAGTACAGTAGCAGCAGCTTGTAAACCAGTTTTTGAAGTGCTTAGGATTGACCAAATAAGCGGGCAAAAGCCAGCAAAATGTCAACCCGGAGTGGTGGTGCTTGCTGAGAACTGACGTAAAAAAGATTTGAGTTGCGACTACCATAATTCTATAGGATTGAAGTCGGTAGAATAGGGTGATAAGTTCATTCACCTGTGTGGCTTGCCTCGGGGCAAGCCACATCGACGGCGATTGCTAGGTCTGCCGAGTGTCCGATAGTCTAAAAATTCCTCAGTTGCGTAAGTCGTATCAATTTTTAAAGCTGTAAAAGCTAATCCAATTCAATTTCTTGGGTGTGCCGTTTATACTGTTGGTTATTTTGTTGAAAATTTGGCTGTTCTTGCTCAATTAATTGTATCCAGATATCATTCCAACTTGACTGTTGATTAACAAGTTCTGCATTCGGTAGCAGCTCGCTTGCATTTCGAGCGAGCATATAATCTTCTGCGATCGCTATAATAACGCTATCGAGTTCTTGTAAGAATTGTATAGGCAGTTGTGAAGCTCGTTCAATTCCTAGGTAAAGTGTCGCTGGTGTTGTTGTAGAGTTATTCTGTTCAATAAGCAAAATTGAAAGGGCTTCGATTGGGTTACAGGCAATCACAGCTCGCTCAATTTCTCCAGTAGTGGCTACCCAGAAAGCAGCTTCAGATGACAGGGGATGGGTTGTAGTAAAGTTGCCCAATTCATCTATGACAAAAGCGAACCGGGCTTCTCCCTCAAGCGTCCGTCCTGTAAATACAGCCTTTTCTGAGCCGGCATACAACCAAGAATGAGAGTGCAATAAATCAAGCAATTCTAAAGGTAAACTGTACTCGACTGCTAGATGCGATCGGACTTTTTGCCACTGAGTTTCATCAGGCTCAGGCAGGATTGACAGTTGTAACTCTAACTCATTTGCTGTTGCAGAAGTTGCAGGTGTGGTTGTTTCTAGCTCGGATTGTGACGACTCTAACTCATTTGCTGTTGCAGGAATTGCAGGCGCGGTTGCTACTAACTCGGATTGTGACGACTCTAACTCATTTGCTGTTGCAGGAGTTCCAGGTGCGCCTGCTACTAACTCGAATTGTGACGACTCTAGCTCATTTTCCTCTGCCTCGCCAGGGGCGATAGCTAAGTGTTGTGGCTGCATTAAAGCCTCAATTAGGGCGTTATCTCGCCCTTGGTCATAGCTAACGCCTCGATGCTTCTGCAATCCAGAAAAAGTGTAGGCTTTACCCAACTGAGTGCCACTTAAAGCGACTCCATCTAAATTGTATGTAAGAAATGCCTTTACTGAAGCCGATTCCAGTTCGTGTGACTTGCACCTCTACGCCTTGTTGCTGCAACTGCTCAACGAATTCTGGCATACTTGGGTTGTCTTGGGTAACTTCATCAATTAGGTCTTGCAATTGCACCCTGACGCTCTTGTTTCCCTTGCTTTTTAATTGCCTGTGTTCTCCTGTAGTCTGAGCTCGCTTGTCTGTTTCCCAACTGGGTGTAACAGTTTCCAGGTTGTAGTTCCGTTCGAGCTGGCGAATAGTTTCTTGGCTTTTGTAATAATCCCAGCTATCGTCAACAACACCTCCATCTAGGCAAATGCGACTGGCGACGATGTGGATGTGGTCGTGTTCTGTATCGCTGTGCTTGACAACTGCGTATTGGTTGTTGTCAAATTCCATCGCTTTCATGTAGTTGGCTGCGATTGCCAGCCAGCGTTGGTCATTTTCTTCAGAATCTTCTAGTTTTTCGGTGCTATCGACAGATAAAGTGGCGTGAAAAACTGCTACTTTCAGGTTAGGTCTTAGTTGTCGGGCGATGGCAAATTCAGTAGCGAGTTCTTCAGGAGTTTGTCCGCACATAGTACCGCCAATTAGAGCGGCGTCTTTTTTGCCCAGCACGTAGTTCAGACAGCCCCGAAAGCCTGTACCTTTGATTTGTTTGCCGATCATAACCGAAAAGCCGTCAGTTGCACAGAATCGATTGCTCAGGCGGTAAAGCCCAGGCTTGTTAATAATTAGGGTACTGTAGATTTGGCGAGGTTTGCAACTATTGTTTTAATTGCATTCCCGTTCTCTCGAATGAGTTGCTGTACGCTTTCTAAGAGTCCTGTATTGACAACCACTGGTTCTCCCAATGCCACAGAACTATCACAAGCTTTAGCCATCTGATTGAGGTTGTTTCCTGCCATTCTCAATTGGGCATCAATCTTGCATAAAACTTGATAGGCTTTTAAGTCAAATGCAGCTAGAGGGCGCGGCAGGGCTCTCCTCAAAGCTGCACGGCGCATGAAGTCGCTCATGCTCAAATTTACTTGCTCTGCTCTTGCTTTGATTTGATTGTAGTCTGAGTCAGTGAGGCGAATGTGAATATGGTTAGATAGCAGCTCTCTAGGTTTGGCTTCCGATAAAGTTTTCATAGTTTTTAATCAGTAAAAACCTCTTACCAAGATACAAGTTAACAACTGTAATCGACAAGCGCTATTCAGGTGATTTTATCTCCCCCAATTGGAGAGGGCTGTTTAGACAGTTTATTAAGGTAGAGACTGACTATAATTTTCTTTATTTGTATAGAATAGTGGATTTAGGTGCGATCGCACTTGAATAAGTGATGAGCTTGTTGAATTGCTTTTGAAGCATTTTCTCCCTCTAATTTCTTAGAGCTATAGAATATTCAGCTTAAATCGTAGTACAAATAGTTACAGTTGTCATTAAAGCTAAAGAAAGTATTAAACCCGACCTTACGGTTAGGCTTCCGTAAAAGGAGGGTGCATTATTTCTCTTCCTGCACGTAAAAGTGCGGTTTGTGATCACAAAACCATTGCTTGCTACCGAGAGAGAACAGCCAAAACCAGCCTCAACAAGCAAAGGCAGTCTCTGCACAAAAAAGCAGTAATTTGACCGAAAAAGTCAGGCGTTTGCAGGATATTTTCCGGTAAATACAGGTAAAGTGCAGTTCCTGCAAATACCTGCACTTGCCTGACTTTATACTGCAAATGCCTGACTTTATACTGCAAATCCCTGACTTTAGCTGACGCAACAATTAGCTAATTTTTTAGCGTTTTTAACAAAATCCGAATTGATTTAATAGTCAAGTTACAATACCTAAGTTGAATTAAGAATCAAGTTGAGCAAGTGTGAGGAAATTGGCAGGTAGCTAAAATTTATGAAGCGATTTTGTAGCGTAGTACCCACTATGCCAGCAATAAAGTTGAGGCTGGACTATCTGGTTTTTGCGCTCCGTTGAGGGTGTTTGCGAGTGTAAGGCTTACCTCGATCAAGTGTCCGCTGCCGTCTATTGCTAACAGTCAACTACTAAACTACCATCGCCAGCCTTTCAATTCTTTCCAATAGCAAGCGAGTGCGACCTGAAATTTTAGCAACGGGTGAGAGGAAAGCAGGCGCGATGGAGCACAGATTTGCAAGCTCGGCTCGAAACCATCCTGATAAAAATGCTTTCACTTCTTCGTCAGCTTGTTGCACTTCCTCGAACAAACTAAAACGCCCGTCAAGCAGTGCCACAATGTCTTCAATATCGGAACTAAAATAAAAGTTACCCCCGCCTCTACCCGTGAAAGCTTCTATTTTGGAAGCGAGGAGGTAAGGCGTTGAAAAAATTAGGATTTGCCTACCACTTGGAAGTTGGTAGTGAATAGAATTAGCAATACCTGGCTTGTACCAGCGGTTAGAAAACCCTAGTACCGACTCATCGCACGGCATCACATCAATTGAAATGCCCTCATATTGCCAGCGACATAGGGGTGCCCCTGGTTCTATAGTTTCTTGAAGCCCAAGGGTTCGCAACAAGTTCGAGAAGTTGTAATATTCAGCTCTGGACGTGATTTCCACAACACAATCAACATCATCGGTAGGTCGAATGTCAGGAGCCGCCACTTCGTCCAGATACAGGGATATCGTTGCCCCTCCTGTGAAGACGATGGTAGTGCGTACTTGAGAGAGTATCCGGGCGACTGTTTCCAGCATGAGTATCTGCGGGTTCATAGAGCGACGATCCTCTTTTCAAGTTCGCTAGCGGCTAAACGTTGCTCCCGCACCCGACCAACTCGAATAGCGTCAATCAAGCTGAGCAAGGCGTAGAGTTTTGGATCGTTACTGGCAGCTTGGGGGACTGAACGGTACAGAGGCGCGATTGCCTGCCCTCTGACGACACCTTGAGGGTCAGGCCAGACGTAAACCTCAGATGGTGAGGCAACCAGCTTGCTTTTCAATGGCTCAGCAGAATGTGCAGTTGGCAGTCCCCGCGAGAGGGGGCCTGGTTGGGCGTAGAATACATAGCGCAGCCCGTGAACCAAGAATTCCAACACCGCTTGCTTCAAGATTTTCCGCTCGGAGCCATAATACAGACCGGCAGCTTCAGAACGCTCAAGGGCAGCATGAACCTCTGATGCGCTCATGCCCAAGCTTTGAGCGAGAGAACTGTACGTCCAGTTCGTTGAATCCCAACTGTGGACTTTGAGTATTGCAAGGATATCTTGGGGTTTTAGCATAGCGGATGAGCGAGCGCATTGTTTCCTTTATTCTACATTCGCGAATGGCGAATAATTAAGGTGTGGCGACTTTAATTTACTGCTCGGCGCTCGTTGAAGGGCAATCGCCATGTAGCGAATACAGCGCTCGCCCCGGCCGCTTGAAGCCGTTGTAGGTAGGAGCGTGATCACTATAAGTTTCAGAAAACTTAGCCGGAATTTTCCTTTACCGCTATCGGTATAAATATATCTCCCAACATTGCTATTGCTACCACTGCTCCTAACTTTTTTCCCTAGCTTCCTATCAGGCATAAAATTTAGTTTACAAGAGAGCGAGCTTTTGAGCGATCGCTACCCAGGCGTGATGGAAAAATTGCGGCAATTGATGCCAGTGCTGCCACAAAAGCCGCCACAACAACAGGAGCAATGTGAGCAATCGGCACAGTCGAATATCGGGTAAAAATCAAGCTACTTAACACCTAGGATTCCCCATTCATCAGGGTGCATTATTTTTTGTCTGCATAGATTAGTCAGGGTTTGCGATCGCAAAACCATTGCTTGCTACCGAGAGAGAACAGCCAAAACCAGCCTCAACAAGCAAAGGCACGAACAGCACAAAAAAGCAGCAATTTGACCGAAAAAGTCAGGCATTTGCAGGATATTTTCCGGTAAATACAGGTAAAGTGCAGCCCCTGCAAATACCTGTAATCTCGCTGATTTTATACTGCACTTGCCTGACTTTATACTGCAAATGCCTGACTTTAGCTGACGCAACAATTAGCTAATTTTTTAGCGTTTTTAACAAAGACTGGATTGATTTAATAATCAAGTTACAGTATGGTAAGTTGAATTAAGAATCAAGTTGAGCAAGTGCGAGAAAATTGGTAACACAGTAGCCGTTATCTGAATTGAATAAAAAATCAAATAAGGAGTATGAGAAAATTGGCAACACAGCAGCCGTTATGTCAGCCTTGACAGTTGCATAAATTGCTGTTGTCGGGCCCGCGCTTTGCAATCGGCTAAACTGTTGGTATGAAGGCAGGTTAAGAGCAGACCCTAATACGGTGTCTTAAGGGCGAGAGCGTCTGGGATCGTTGCAACGCCGGTCAAGTAATGAGTCTAACCTGACCGAGCCGTACTGGTTTCGAGTCCTAGATGGGGAAATACCCTTCGCCTGATGAAGCTGTAGCGGTTTCAACCCCTAGGCTGGAGAATATAACAAAGCTGACTCTCGTACCAGAAAAGCAACGAATTAAACCAACGAAACTACCTATGACAATTGGCAAGCTTGAACTCATCATCAAAATTAACGAACTCCCGAATAACGTAGAGACTAACAAAGACAACTGGAAAACCTTTGAGCTTGACTGTGACGGTCGGGTAGTGTCCGTTACTGTTAAGCCCAAAATATGGAAGAAGCTTGAGGATGCTGCTGCCAACTATCCCATGTGGGTGGCTGCTATCGGTGGCAAGATGGGCGAATCAACATCTAACGGCTTTGTGCTATCAGACCCAAATATTCAAGTCTTTGAGAAAAAACCGAAGGAACCTAAACCTGAAGCCCTGCAGTGAGGGAGGTTTGAGTAACAATTGTGCAGAAACTTGCGAACACGGCTGAAAGCCTCGCTTAGCAAGGATTAAAGCTAAATCAGTTAGCAAGCCAATTTGGGGTAAATGGCTTGCTAGCCGATTTAACTGGCTGGTCGTTTTAATCCATTGATAGCCGTTGATGGCAATAGCCTCGAAGTTACTGTCACAGTTCCGCAATCCCAAAAATTCCCTATCGTGATGAAGCGGTAGCAGTTCCAAACCCTGAACCAGCTTATGCTTTTATTCTGACCTAAAGCAGCATTTGTTTAGAGTTCTAGATGGGGAAATACCATTTTTTCTGATTCGACGGCGATCGTCCGAGTTAGGGGTGACATACAGCTTAGAGGAAAAAAATGTGACCCTTTCGGACTTACTATGCCAAACGGTTGTCAAAATGACTCCAAAACCAGCTATACCGAGATTTTAAGTATCGTCTGATGCGATTTAGCATAACAGGTACGGAAGAACCAAGATTTTAAATGTGAAAATTTTGGAAATAATTTAGGAGACATCATGGGAGAAGCAAAACGCAGAAAACAACTAGACCGAAAATACGGTAAAAAGCAACCAGTCGAAATTACGATCAAAAAGAAAGCTAGTCCGTTAACCGCTAAAGAAGGTTATCTTGTGTTGGTGACGGCTCTTAGAAGTTACAAGCTTGATTCGTTTTTTTACTACAACTACGAAGATGCTATCAAAGCGGGTAGCATTATAAATTTGACTCTGAATAGCCTATCAAGCGATGATTGGAAAAGTTATTTCAAAGAAGAAGGAGATGCTTGCTATCCTCAAAGCTTGATACCTAATGAAGTTTTTAACCAAGCAAGCGAAGTGCCGGGAACTATCGTTTCAGGCAATGAAACTATGGAAATAATAGCGTACTCTGAACATACACTTGCAAAAAGTGTTAGAAATTGTACGCAAGCTGATTTTATAGAGGTTATGATTCCTGTGCATACAATCATTCCCGAAGGTTTAGCAAAACTAATGCAAGAGGATAACAAAATATGCGAAGAAAACGGATGGCCGATTATGTGGAAGCAAGCAACCATTGAACGGCTGGAGACACGTAGAAAAATAGAATGTGATTTAATTGAAGATTGGGTTAAATCAGGAATAGATAGAACAATGGCTGAGTTAAACATACACGCAGCTAAACAAGAACTTATCCGAAAAAATGGAGGTTGGTACTAAGTGATGTTAGACGATCGTGTGGTTAAGTTTTTAGATTGTTTTGAGACTGTATTTCATGCTGACTGGGGTCACACTCGTGATTGTCTTTCAGAAATTCCACAGTCAGGTAGTTTCTTAGATCCCACTCCTGGTCAATTTTATGACGGCGACGGGCTTGGTTGTTGTTCTTGGTCTAATTATGCTGGCTTATTAGCCGAATATAGGACGCTTCGTGCTTTGTTAATAAGTGAAGGTTTGTACGAACCAGACTGGGAAAAAAGAAAAGAGAGGAGTTAAAAGTAAACCCATGAACTGCCAAGAATTAGAAGCCGCCACCCAAAAGGCAATTCTGGAAAATCAACATAACCTTACCGCGCCTGTGGTTGTTCAGATTTGGAAAACGCGGAAATTGTGTATTTTCCCCGCCTATCCGTTTATAGAAATAGTAATTTTCTTATTCTCTATCAATTTACTGGGGAATTAACCAGAAACGATGGGGCTACCTAATAAGCCGATCGCCCCTGGTTTCTCCGTGCCAGCACGGAAACATCGAAGAGTTACAATATGCAAAATTATATGATGCCCTAACGATTGCTCATGATGACGATCCCTTCGTACCAGTAGTTTCAGGAGTTTTTATTATGGGTAATCGACCGGACATGATATGATTGTAATACTCTAGCGCTTTCTGTTGTTCTCCCAAATCTGAGTAGACAGTACCCATGTTGTTGAGGGTGACAGCTTCCCCACTGCGATTGCCGATTGCCCGTTTCAGAGATAGGGACTGGTTGTAATACTCTAGCGCCTTCTGTTTTTCTCCCAAATCTGAGTAGAGTAAGCCGATATTGTTGAGGGTGGTAGCTTCCCTACTGCGATCACCGATTGCCCGTTTCAGAGACAGGGAATGATTGTAATACTCCAGCGCTTTCTGTTGTTCTCCCAAATCTGAGTAGAGTAAGCCGATATTGTTGAGGGTGGTAGCTTCACGGGAATGATCGCCGATTGCCCGCAATAGGGGAAGGGACTGGCTGTAATACTCTAGCGCTTTCTGTTTTTCTCCCAAATCTGAGTAAATACGGCCGAGCCAGGTGAGGGTGTTCGCTTCCCCAGAGCGATCGCCCGCCGCTCGATACATTTTTAATGCTTCTTCTAATTTGACGATCGCACTTCTTTTTGCTTCCGCTGTTCCTTGATTGTAGAGTTGTGATCCTTCTTTGAAAGCTTTTGCAGCAGCGTCGCTACTGTTAGTTTGTGCTGTTTGTACGACTTTGCCAACGGACACGGCTGCTGCCACTGGCTGACTTAGCTGAACCAAAAGTGCGATCGACATACCAGCCAAAAACAATTGAGCGCGATCAAACATAGCCACCCCTTTTGTATTTTTGTCAATCTTACTCACTAGCTCGCTTAGTGTAAAGGCAGGAAGAAGTAAGGGCGATGCAAGTATATTTGCATGGGGAAATTCAGGGAGTGAGGGAATCAGGCGACGTAGCCGATGAGAGGAAACTTGACGTAAAGTAGACAGGATAAAAAATGTAAATAAAAGTTAAGTTTCAATCACTAGAATGCTCTTATTAAGAGCTAAAAGCTATCCAGTAAAGACTTACAAACTAAATCACTTACAACTCAAAAAATGTAGCTGATTTTGATGGACAAAGCTATAATAACTCCTAGGTACCTAAAAGGTTATAAATTCCAGCATTTCTTAGTGCTCGACAAAAACCACGGCTACCGCTCAAACTTAGCACTCATAACTTTCTCTAGGATTTCGTTCGACAATCACTTTGTCTGGCGAGCGTTGGGTTTCTTCAACGCTCCACAGCCAATAACTAAATAAAATACTAACCTTGACCAGGAGTTCACCCGAACTCCTTTTTTTGTGTTTATTTTAATGTCGAGTTCAATTGAAAGTTTGTTACCCAATTAAAAAGGAGTTTTGACATGGCTAAACCCAAACATAAAAGCATGAGGAATCAGCCAGAGATGTATGACGAAATTAAAAAACCCTTCACCTTTAGCCTCACACAAACAGCCGTCAAAGAACTGGAGCTTCTTGCCAAAATACACGGCATTTCTCGCTCAGAACTTGTCGAACAATTTGCGAGAGGACAGATTAAGTTGCAAACTCAGCCACCCACTCAAACTAATCATTAGTCAGAAACCCAAACTTTTTTACAATCCAGCCCTTTTTTTAGCCTCACTGATGGCACTATGAACCTTTTAATTGCCCGAACCCCACTGCTGTATTTTGGTTATCGAATACAAAAGCCCAAAAGCGCTCCCTTACAAAGATTAGCTACTAAGCAAGAGCTAATTTTTGCTAGTTTTGACCAACTTAGTGGTTGGGATATGGCGTTGCTTTTATACCTTTCTAAGCATAGCAAGGCATTAGCTCTTACGCATAACATAAGTTTTTTTGCGGTTATAAACAGCCAGAAATTTATTTATAAACTAAGCTGCGTTTTCAGGAGAAAAACCTTATTTTACAAGGCTTGCGACCGACTACTGCCTAGCGTAAAAACTACAGTAAAGTTGTGATTTACTGTAGTTTTTACTATTATTTGAATGAGAGCCAGTTTCTGAAACCCTCTTTTCAAAGCTTCGTAGCACTTCCACAAGACCTAAAGTTGTCCCGTCTTGCTCTACTACCATTTATAACAATGAAAAAGAACCTCTCTTTGACCGATATTCTCGGTTTGTATGCTACTCACGTTCAGAGCCAGCACCCGCACAAGAAAGCGCAAGAAATTATCGCTCAAACTGAAACGGCTATCAACCGTTATACTTTGCCAGGATGGGGCTTGGAGCCTTTCAAAGGTCGCAAGCCCACGCGAGTTGAAATAGACAGGGCAACGACCTTTAAAAAAGGTATAAACGTTGAGCAATTCACAACTGCGAAGGAAGCTCAAGAAAAAGCTTTTGAACTGCTGCAACCTTCGGATAGTAGTAAGGAGGTTTATAGCTGCCGGCTTAAGGAAATTGTTTCTTGGTCTAGCCAGCAAGGCTGGTGGCCGGGAAATACCTTACCTGAGAAACCTGTTGATTGCTGCGGAGGTCGCCGCCGTCGAGGCTATGGAATTATGGCGAAAACGCTACTGACGAGCCGCTCTGCCTTGCCACCTTACGGGCTGGGGCCAGAGCAAGTCTCAGAGAAGTTAAAAGCTGAAACTGAACATTTTTACAAGTTTCGTACCTCCGCCCATTGCCAGGGCAGGCTAGAAGACCCGGTGAAAACTACAGCCTGCCGCAACCAAATTGGTTTGTTCTTTCACTTGCTGGGCTGGTTCCATCTCCACCGAGGAGTGCCGTTGGAAGAGCTATCTTTGAATACTTTAATTCCGCCAGTTGAACTCAAGTATGCGGCTTCTAAGGAAGTTGCGGTCACAATGGCTGCTAAGGCAGGGGATTATGTGGATCGCTGGGTTTGCGAATTCTGCAACTTTTTGATAGAGGAACGAAATGCCAAAAGCCCGCATACTCGCAAGAATTACCTGTGTGCGCTGCTGGCGGTGGCGAAGTTTCAATACCACAATGAAATCACTTCTAGCGATTACAGTGAAGTGCCGGCGGTGAAGGTTTTGCGCGGACGGCTGTCACTGGGAACTAAGGAGTTGAACAACCACGTCCCCGTGGCGGATGTGGATAAGAAGTGGCTGGATTTGCCGCAAGTTTTGGAACTAATTGTCGAACCGCTGCGCTTGGAGTGCCAACCGAAGTTGGCGTGTGGTTCTCCGAGGTCTCTGAAGGCGACTGCTTACAGCTTCCAGCGCTACGTGCTCTGGGGGTGTTTGACCTATAGTCCCCCTCGGCGACAGCAGGAGTTTAGGGAGCTAAAAATGGCTCTTGAGTGTCCTGTGAAGCGACCTGTGGATGTGCCTGCTGACGGTTTGTACCAGCCTCTACCTACGGGTCGTAACCGTGACAGGAATTGCGGTTATCTGTCTAGGACGCCGGATGGTCGCTGGTTCCAGGATCTAACGCCCGAGGCGTATAAAACGGGTAAGACTTACGGACACCAAGATTTGGAGATTCCTAACGTGCGGTTCCCTGACGGACGATGTTTCTATGACTATTTGGAAGCATGGCTCTATGGCTATTATAAAATGCCCGATGGGAGTTGGCGATCCTGCGGGGGAACTTTCAACCCAGGTGAGCAGGATGTTGGGCGTTTGTGGTCGGGCCGTATGCAGTTCGACCCCGTGGGTGAATTCGTTTTTGTGCGGCACAATGGCACACCTTTTGCTGAGGACAGTATGGCTAACTATATCAGTAATGCTGCTCATGCTTTGACGGGCCAGCGATTGACTCCTCACTTACTGCGAGACATCTTTGCGACTCATTTTTTGGATAACGGAGCGTCTGACTCGGACATTGCTTCTCTGGCTTATAGCATGGGTCATAGCCCGCAGATTCTCCGGGCGAGTTACGACCGTCGCAGCCCTGTGCAGAAGCACAGACCCATTCAGTTAGCGGTTATGGAGCTAGTCCAGAAGTCTTTGCATCCCGACTCAACTTCTGACTAGCGAACTGTAATTCGCTTTCCCCTGCATAAGCGTGCAGGGGTTTTTTTTACTGTTTTTCTGACTTTAATTACAACAGGACTTATGCAAGTCACCCCAGACACGTCTGTTGAGTTCAGGCATTTGGGGCATCATATTGCTGGTTAAAAAGGTAGTGTGGTTATTTGCTTGGTTGTGGGTGCCATCTGCGCTTGGTGCAATGTGTCCCCTGTTGTAGCCGCTTCCTGTTTTATCGCTTGGTCGCACTTTGTACCAAGGAGCGGGGAAAGCGTCGTCTGGGCAGAAGTTGTCCTGGCGGTCGGCTGTTCCAATCCAAGAGCGGTTCAGTTGCTACGAAACCCAGTTGGCAGTGTGAGTTTTGCTGTTGGGGGAGAGCGCGTACTGCGGCTTCACCATTAAATAGTTGTCGGTGGTGGCAACGCTGGAAGCTGCATTGCTAGGATTGCCCAGAAGTAAGTTGCGGTTGTTGGTTGCCGAAGTGATCGGTGGCTGCGCTGTGGGTTTCTGCACTCTTTGTTTAGGAGAAACTCGCGGCAGTGAAGATGGCGGGGCTGATGTCAGATTGCAGCCAGCCATCATCCCCAAAATCAGAGCGATCGCCCCCAACTGCCGTATTTTCTTCATGCTGCACCGCTCCCTTGCGAGTCCAGTGCCAGCTTACTAACATACGCACCCAACATTACACGAACTCAAGAATGCAGCGATTGACGGGAAAGGTAACTGCTGCAAATAAGAGAAAAAACTGGCAGCGCTCAAACATTCAAATGTTCAAATGTTCAAATATTTAAATGTTTTTACTGGCACTAAGCTGCTGGAGGTATTGAGCGACCGATTTTTCAACCAGCTCGCTGATTTCTTCACCTGACTGTGCGGCAGCAGATTTGAGGTCGCGGTGCATTTGTTTGGGCAAATAAACCGTGGCCCTGACAAAGTTTGGGTCTTTGCTTTTGGGTAACGCCGGAGTTGGTGCAGGTTCGACGTTAGGTTCGCCGGGTTTGAGTTTCTTGGCCTTTAACAAATCATCAAAGCGGCTCACGGCAATATCTCCTTGCCGACAGCGGCATAACAACCCCAAGCAGCTTTGGCGTAGGCATCTTTGACAGCACTTACGGGAACCCCGGCCAGCGCGGCTTTTTGAAATACTGCCAGTCGCCTGATCTCAGCTTTAAATATCGGCAACTGGGCTTTCTCGATCGTTCTGCGAGACTCAATCCCGACTTTGCTGGGAGCAGGTGGGATGAGGGTGAGCAAAATGCGGTAATTCGATTTTAGGGAATGCAGAGCTTCCACCATTTGCACCATCGCGGTGAGGGCCATTGCATCGGGAGAACTCGGCAAAATCAGCAAGTCACACCCTTCAGCTACAGTTTTGAGTTCGTCGGGGTCGGGTCTGGCCGGCGTGTCTATCACGATGTGTTCGTAATCTCTGGCAAAGCGAACTCCTTGCTTTTCATCCACGACTTTGAACGGGAGAGAACCCCGCGCAGCCCAATCCAAAGCACTGCGGTTGAGGTCGCCGTCTACCAAAAGCGTGGGCGCTTTGGTTTGCAGATAAGTCGCCAAGTGCAGCGCTGTAGTTGTCTTTCCGACTCCGCCCTTAAATGAGGCGATTGTCACGATCATAGGTTTATCGATACGTTGAGTTAATCAATTTTACCTTTTAATCATCTAAACGTCTAAAAATTTGAATGTTTGAATGTTTAAAGCGATGTCGTATCTTACCAGTTATAGGGCTACCGTGTACACACAAGTCCAGCTAGACTGGGTTTGAGAAGTTAGAAACAAAATAAATCATGGAAAATCCCA
>NZ_JAUBRI010000044.1:0-64192 GCF_036701795.1 Microcoleus sp. N9_A1 | reverse complement strand
GAAAAATCTTCTCTTCATCCCTTGGGCTTGTCTTGGCAACTAGATTAACTGTTACCCCTACTTATTGAGCCGATACGTAGCAAGCAATGCAAGTCTTGGTTCCTCGATCAAGAGAGGAATTGCATTCCTTGCTACAAATAGGCGCTAATTTCGGGTCATTAACCGAACACAATCTCAGAGCGTATTTTGTAAATCAACGGTAATTCTCGTAGCTTAGTAGTAATACCATTTTAAAAAAAAATAATTTAACTTTAGGCAATCTTTAAATGGCTATTTAAAATCTAAAGTTTCAAAGGCTATCAGCAATGCAAATCTTGATTAATCCGCGCTCTTTTGACTTGCCTCTTGCTATTCCCCTGCCAAAGGTTGTAAATTAAAACAGAGTTAAGTTGCAATATTGGTAAGAGTATAATAGTTTGGGGCCACTAGGTTTGGGGCGAGGCGGCAAACTTGCAGCGAACAACTCAATTTTACAAATAAATCTGCGGGGTCTGCAAGCACACAGCGCACTCTCAAGCGTGCGGTTCAAGTTCCCCAATCATGAGCTAGGTAGCGGCATCCGCTGCTGAGATTTTATAATTACTAAAAAATAGCAAAAGGATAGCAGTTAAAAAAAAGCCACTGTACGCAAGAACCAAACTGCGATAGTCATCAGTCATTCCAAATCTCAAATCAAAAATATAAAATATAAAATGGTATGACATCTGTTTTTGAGTCAACTTTAACGCCTGCTTGTTTGAAAATTCTTTTAGTAGAAGATTGTGCAGAAGATGCAGAACTCCTTCAAGAACTGCTCTCGGAGCCCCAAGTAGGACAATCAATTGATCTGACCAATGTAGTTCGCCTCCGGGAAGCGATAGAAATTTTAAGCGACCAAATTTTTGATGTAATTTTATTAGATCTTTCACTTCCTGATAGCCAAAAATTTAATACTTTTTTCAGACTTCAAAATTGCGCTATAAATATTCCTATCGTCATTCTGACAGCCGCAGATGACGAAGAACTGGCTGTCGAGTTAATTGCCGCCGGGGCCCAAGATTATCTGGTGAAAAGACAGGTAGACAGCAGGCTGCTGGTACGGACGCTCAGGTGCGCGATCGCCCGCCAGAAACGGCAAGCAGAATGGCAAAAAAGTCAAGAAAAATACCAGCAGGTTGTTGGCAATATCAAAGAAGTCGTTTTTGAAACAAATACTGCTGGCAATTGGACTTTTCTCAATCCGGCTTGGACGGAAATTACCGGATTTACCGTTGATGAAAGCTTAGGAACTTCCTGTTTTAGTTACATTCATTCTGAGGATCAATACCAATATTTAAATTCGTTTAGAGGTCGGAGACCAAATCAAGAAATATCCTGTTGTTACCAAAGTCGATATGTTACCAAAAATGGAGAAATTCGGTGGGTGGAAGTGCAAGAATTTTTGATTATGGGCGGGAACGGCGAGGCACAGGGGACGACAGGAACTATCAATGATATTACAGATAAAATTTTAGCCCTTTCCGAACTAGAAGCTAGTAAAAGATTTTTGAATTATACAATCGATGCAGTTGCAGACCCACTTTTTGTCAAGGATAAACAGCACCGTTGGATACTGTTAAATGATGCTTTTTGCAAGCTGATTGGGAAGCATCGCGAGGAATTGCTGGGAAAATCGGATTATGACTTTTTCCCAAAACAAGAAGCTGAGATTTTTTGGCATACTGACCAACAAGTGTTTAGGACGGGGAAAGAAAACGAGAGTGAGGAAATATTTACGGACGCCCACGGTACAAAGCACATTCTGTCTACTAAAAAAACTGTCTTTGAAAATACCGATGGCAGTAAAATTCTCGTCGGGATAATTCGAGATATCACTGAGGATAGGCGGAAACAATTAGCGCAGCAAGAAAGCGAAGCTAGACTGCGGCAACTTGCTGCCAATTTACCGGGAATAATTTATCAATTTCGTCTCTCAACTGACGGGGAAAAAAGTTTTCCTTATATTTCTTCTGGCAGCCGTGATTTATATGAATTGGAACCAGAAAATATTCAGCAGAATCCCCAACTCATTTTTAGCTTGATTCATCCAGATGACTGTCAAAAATTTGAAGAATCTATTGCTGTTTCGGCGGCAAATATGCAGCCATGGCAGCAGGAATGGCGCACTATAGTACCGTCGGGAAAACTAAAGTGGATGCAAGGGGGTTCGTCGAGACCGGAACGAGTTGATTGTCCCACAGAAATAGGGCAGGAAGGGGATATAGTTTGGGAAGGGATGGTGCTGGATATTACTGATTTAAAACAGGCCGAAGCAGCTTTGCGGGAGAGTGAAGCCAGATTTCGATCGCTCGTTGAGAATATTCCCGGTGCTATCTGCCGCAGCTTATATGATGCTGAGTGGACGATGGTATTTATTAGCGATGAAATTGAGGTAATTAGTGGGTATCCTGCTGGGGATTTTATTCGCAACAACGGCTTAAGTTTTGCGAGCATTGTCCACGAGGCAGACAAAGAAATGGTCGATCGACAAATCAGCGCAGCAGTAGAGTCGAAACAGCCGTACAATCTAGAATACCGGATTGTTCGCGATGACGGGGCGGTGCGGTGGATGTCGGAAAGAGGTAGGCCAACTTACAATCTAGAAGGGCTGGTTTTGTGGCTCGACAGAGCGATTTTTGACATTACCGATCGCAAACAAGCCGAACTGACTCTGTGCCTGGTAACTCAAGCTGTAGACAGCGCTAGTGATGCGATCGCGATCGCAGATTTGGATGGTTATTCCGTTTATCACAATCAAGCATTTATTCAGCGCTACGGCTATACAGTTGAGGAACTAAATAATGCCGGTGGCCCAGCAGTAATGTACCCCAAATCTCAAGAATTGAAAAAGTTATTTAGGGTGCTGCGGAAAGGTTTTTCCTGGGAGACTGAAATTGAAATCAAGACTAAAAATGGCGATATTATAGAAACTTTCTTGCGAGCTAACTGCATTAAAGATAGCGCTAGTCAACCGATAGGAATGATAGCCATAATTGCCGATCTCACAGAAATAAAACGCACCGAATCGGCATTAAAACTCAGTCAAGAGCGCTTGCAGTTGGCGGTTTCAGGCAGCTCTTTGGGGCTGTGGGATTGGAATATAGCTACTGGCGAAACTTATTTCGATTTTCATTGGAAATCAATGCTCGGTTATGCAGAAACAGAAATTGAAAATAACTTCCCAAGTTGGGAAAGTTTGCTGCATCCCGAAGACCGAGGGAAGGTAATGGAAGCTTTAAACTCCTATTTGGAAGGTGGCACTGATATCTATGAAGTTGAATTTCGGATGCTCAACAAAGCGGGAAATTGGCAGTGGATTATGGCGATGGGTAAGGTAGTCGAGTACGACGAATGGGGCGGGCAGTTGCGGATGACAGGCACTCACAAAAATATCAGTGCCCGCGTTGCAGCAGAAGCAGAAAAAACGCAGTTGATCGCATCTCTGCAACAACTTACTGACCAGTTGCAAGAAGCGCAAAAAATTGCCCGCATCGGCAATTGGGAATTTGATCTGCAGGCAGGAATTATTAGTTGGTCGGAAGAACTGTTTCGAGTTTACGGTAGAGAATTGAATCGGCCACCGACAATGGAAGAACTTTTAGAGCAAATTCATCCCGATGACAAAGAAAGGTTTGCACAAGTTGTGCAAAAGGCAGTGACTGAAGGGACAGCTTACGACATCGACCACCGCATCTATTTTCCATCACGAGAAATCAAGCACGTTAACGGTAAAGGACAAGCTGTTAAAAATGAGTTTGGTCAGGTGGTGCGGCTGTTTGGCACGGCAATGGACATTACCCATCGCAAAAAAGCAGAAATTGCTTTGCAAGAAAGTGAACAGCGATTTCGAGCTGTATTTGAACAAGCGGCGATCGGCATTGTGAAAGTGTGGCCAGACGGTCAATTTTTGAATGCCAATCAAGGGTTTTGCAATATTGTCGGATACTCAGAATTGGAGCTGAAATCACGAAATGTTGGGGATATTTCTCACCCCGAAGATGTAGCAGCCGATGTCGAGTCGCGCGACAGACTGTTAGCTGGGGAAATTTTTAATTATTCCATTGAGAAACGCTTTATTCGCAAAGATGGTTCATTTGTTTGGACTAATATGACTATATCTTTAGTGCGGGATGGGTTTGGGGAGCCTAGCTATGTAATTGGTGTGATTGAAGATATTAGCGCTCGCAAACTTGCCGAGGCTATCTTGCGCCAGCAATTAAAGCGAGAACGCCTGGTGGTAGGAATGCTGGAACGCATTCGCTCTTCTCTCAATTTAGAAGAAATTTTGACAAAAACTGTTGCTGAAGTACGGCAATTTTTACAAACAGACAGGACAGTTATTTATCAGTTTAATCCTGATTGGAGCGGTTTTGTAAATGTCGAGTCGGTGGGCAAAAATTGGCTGGCTATTCAGGGAATAACTATTAACGATTCCTGCTTTAAAGACAGCTATGCTTCTGCTTACGAACATGGTCGTGCTGTAGCTGTCGATGATATTTACCAAGCTGATCTTTCCGAGTGCTACATTAATTTATTAAGTCAATTTCAGGTGCGAGCTAATTTGGTAGTGCCAGTTTTGCAAGGCGAGAAGTTGTGGGGGCTATTGATTGCTCACGAGTGCGCGGGTTCCCGCCATTGGCTGGAAATTGAGGTCGAGTGTCTCAAACAAATTAGCGTGCAGTTGGCGATCGCGATCCAGCAATCGACACTGTTTGAGCAAGCACAAACTGAAATTGCCGATCGCAAACAAGCCGAGTCAGCTTTGCAGGAATCGGAAGCGCGAGAACGTTCAAAAGCGCTAGAGTTAGAAGCAGCTATTAACAAACTCCGAACGACTCAAGCTCAGCTCGTTCAAAATGAAAAAATGGTGAGTTTGGGTCAGTTAGTTGCTGGTGTTGCTCACGAAATTAATAACCCTGTTAGCTTTATTCACTGCAATCTCAATCCGGCTCGCAATTACACTTTAGATTTGCTGGAATTGATTAAATTTTACCAGCATTACTGTCCTAATCCTCCAGCCCAAGTCTTGGATAAAATTAATGAAATAGACTTGGATTATATTGCTGAGGATTTCCCGAGATTGTTTAATTCGATGCAAGTAGGAACCGAGCGAATTGTCGAGATTGTGAAATCGTTGCGTAACTTTTCGCGATTGGACGAGTCTGCTGGGAAGTCGGTTAACATTCACGAGGGAATTGATAGCACTTTGATGATTTTGCAAAATCGGTTAAAATCTCACAGCAGTCATGGAGAAATTCAGATAGTGAAAGATTACCAACTATTGCCACAAATTGAATGTTTTCCAGGCGAGTTGAATCAGGTATTTATGAATATTTTAATTAATGCGATCGATACTTTGGAAGAACGGGACAAGCAGCGTTCGATCGAGGAGTGCGATCGACATCCCAGCACGATCGCTATTCGCAGTTATCAGGCTGCTGCAGGCTTCGTAGCAGTATCGATTGCGGACAACGGGGGAGGGATACCGGAGTCGGTGCGATCGAGGCTGTTTGACCCGTTTTTCACGACTAAACCTGTGGGCAAGGGCACGGGTTTGGGATTGTCGATTTCTCACTCGATTATCGTCGATCGCCACGGCGGCAGATTGAGCTGTATTTCAACACCGGGAGAGGGAGCGGAGTTTTTGATTGAAATTCCAGTGCGACCGAATTTAGCTGGTACGATCTCAAATATGGGGCAATAAATTAGCAATTTGTAATTGGAAATTGGGAAGCGGAAATGGGTTAATATCTCACATCTTGCACCATTCTCAAGAACAGGCAAGATACCTGTTCCACAAAGAGTGAATTTTCTTATGGAACAGGCAGGATGCCTGTTCCTAAACAAGTAATTGAGAATGGTGCAACATCTCAGTAATATCAAATACCGTAACATCGGAATTATACCCTGCCAGCGAGCATTATCCTTGCTCCTGGTCACTCGATCGCATCCCGCTGGCAGTGCACTCAGAAAATTATTATTCTGATACTCAGGTCAACAATATGAGTTATGAGTTGTGAGTGGTGAGTGAAAAATTAAACACGATCTTACTAATTACTAATTACCTTCAACTTTTACATAAAAATCGGGGAAGATTCCGAGTTACTGCTGGCGTGACAAATGCGATTTTTGCCTTCGGTTTTGGCTTGATAAAGGGCGCTGTCAGCGCTGCGAATTAGGGTGTTGGGAGATTCCTGGGCAGAAGGAATCCCTGTCGCAATGCCGCAACTGAGGGTAAGGTAGGGCCCGATCGACGATCGCGCGTGGGGCAGTTTCAAGCTGGCGATGCCGTCGCAAATTTTCCGGGCGACAGCGTTTGCCCCTTCGGCGCTAGTGTTGGGCAGCACGAGGGCAAATTCTTCGCCACCGTAGCGGGCAGTCAAATCCCCAGCCCGCTTGGTGGCGCTGGCGATCGCCCCCGCAACTTGCCGCAAACAATCGTCCCCGCCCAGGTGCCCATAAAACTCGTTGTAAAGTTTAAAAAAGTCGATGTCCAACATAATTAAAGACAGTGGCAGTTTCTCTCTTGCCAATCTGCGCCACTCTAAGCTCAAAACCCGATCGAACTGGCGGCGATTGGCAATGCCAGTCAGTCCGTCAGTAGTTGCCAGTTGCTGCAATTTTTGATTCGCTATTGCTAGCTTGCGGTAAAGTTGAGATTGTTCGATCGCGATCGCCACTTGATTTGCCAAGTGCTGTAAAAAATCTATTTCCCACTGCTGCCATTCTCTGACACCGCTGCAATTGTATGCTGTCAGCATTCCCCACAAACTATTGCCATTTTCTGCGATCGAATTCGGCAAACTTTTCCCCTGCGCCTGCGGTTTGCCACTCGCCTGCTGCCAGATATAATTTTCGTCTGCATCTTGATTTTTTTCGGCTTCCCAAACAAAAGCTTCTTGTGTTTCTTTTGCCGTTTCCCAGTCGCCAGATTGCCAAATTGGCACGCTGATAACTGCTGCAATTTCACAATCTGCTAACAATTCTTTACAACTGCCCGCCAATGGGGCAGTGCTGACATCTGCTATTGCTTGAACCGACTGGGATTCGACTAAAACAAAGCATGACACCGCCAAAGCAGCACTAATATTTTGGTTTTCAATATAACCCAATGGCAAACCATCACCTGCGACGATCGCACCTTTTTGCTCTTCCCCGTCCAATTGAGACACCCAATCCTGACACCGATAAATTAAAACCCGGTCTGTTTGGAGAAATTGGCGCACTTCTGCAACGGTACTTTGGAGAATGCTTGCCGGATCTATTGACGATCGAATATGTTCGATCATTTTGCCCAACAGTCGCTGTCGGAGAGCCTGCTGCCGCAATTGTTCTTCGATTTGCTGGCGTTCGATCGCGTAATGGATTGCCCGCACCAGCAGAGTTCTGTGAAATCTTCCCTTTACCAAACAATCTTGAGCGCCGCAGCGCAATACAGACCGCGCCATGTTTTCATCGTTGATATCTGTCAGCACCACAATTGGCAATGTGGGCCATCGCCCTTTCAAAACTGCGATCGCCTCGCTTCCCCTCAAGCTGTCTGACAGTGACAAATCTAATAGTACGGCGTCAAACTTTTCTAATTCCAGACACCCGGCTCCTATCTCCAGAGACTTAACAGTTTGGAGAAGAAATAGAGACTCGCTGAATGACCCTAGAAGGTCTTCGATCATTGTCGGATCTCCGAGGTCATCCTCAACCAACAAAATTTTCAGACATTGGTTACGTGTTAACACAACTATAGCGTTCGGAGCGGGTCTAAGGCAACTTTTTTGTTTTGAGAGCGATACTTGCGATCGGCCAATATTGCTGCTTATCAAATTCACTATACACTCAAACTATCAATTTAGCCCTCCATTAAAGTTTACATATCCGGCGGGAGTGAAACGATTTCAAACCAATACTCACATAAAGTCTTCATTACTTCAAGCAATCCTTCAAAAGTCACTGGTTTGGATATGAAAGAATTGGCTCCCAAGCGGTAGCAAAGCAAGATATCTCCTCTGCGGTGGGAAGTTGTGAGCATTACAACCGGAATTTGTTGCAAATGAGGGTCTGATCTGATCAAAGTTAGTGTTTCTCGCCCGTCCAGCCTCGGCATATTCAGATCCAAAAGTATCAAGTCTGGCTGGTGCCAATTGCTGCTACCAAGATATTGACCACGACGGTACAAGTAGTCTAGCACTTGTTCTCCATTTTCCACAAATTCGCTCGTAATTGCTAATCGAACTTCTCGCAGTGCTTCCCCCATCAAAAAGCGCGTATCCTCGTCATCGTTTGCTATTAAAAGAGTAAATTTTTTCTTTTGATAATTCACCGCTTTGCCTCAGTGCGAGCGTCTTTTGTGAGGTTGCGGGACTTTAAACCGTGTCTGAGTACCTGCACAGCATCTCTTGCCATCATCCGGTAAATCTGGCTGAGAACACTGAAAGTGTGTTGCAGCAATTTACCGTTTTTCTCGATTTGCAAAGGTTTGCGAATCATGCTTGTTTCACTTGGCCGTCTGTCCCAGAACCGACAAACTGCAAACACATCACAAATTCTTCTCCGCGAACTACTAGGGAAACTATTGCATCCCAAAGCAAGATGCTCTGGATACAGTTGAAAAAAATTAACAAGTCTTGCACGCACCGCTGATTTATAAGTTGTATAAGGATAGAGCTAATAGATTTATATTGATAGATTTTTACCTCAATGTCATCAGTGAATATGCTACACTTTATAAGCATTTTTGTAAAGAACAGATAAAGATGTTTAAAGCTTAAGTAAATGACGGGTGACTGCTTCAAGCCCACTTATGACTTCACTTTGGTAGAGGAATAGAAAAATAAAAAGTCGAGCCTCGATTGGGTTCTGATTCTACCCACAGGCTGCCGCCGTGCCGATCGACAATTCTTTGACAAATCGCTAAACCGATACCAGTTCCCGAATACTGTTTTTGGGTGTGCAAGCGCTGAAAAATCTGAAAAATTCGCGGATGGTACTGTGAGGCAATCCCAATACCGTTATCCTGCACTGAAAACACCCAGCTATCCCCCTGACGCGAAGCGTCCACCTGCACCACCGGCGCCTCACTGCTGCGGTACTTAATCGCGTTACCAATTAAATTTTGAAACAGTTGCAGCAGTTGAAAACAGTCACCTTTTACCCTTGGCAAATTCCCCCTAGTAACTGAAGCTTGATTCTCGCGGATTGCCAAATGCAAATTAGCACAAGCATCCTCAAAAACCCGATCGCAATCTATCACGTCAAAAGGTTTCTGACTGCGACCAACCCGCGAATACTCCAGCAAGTCATCAATCAGCGCCTGCATCCGCTCGCAAGAATTAACAATATTGCGGATAAATTTATTCCCTTGGGCATCAAGTTGGTTGGGAAAGCGTTTTTCTAATAGTTGAGCGTAGCCAGCAATCGTGCTCAAAGGCGCTTGCAAATCGTGAGAAGCCACGTAAGCAAACTGTTCTAGTTCGGCATTAGAACGAGTTAATTCTTGAGCGTAGCGGGTTTGAGTGTCTAAACTCTCTTGCAGCAATTCTTGTACCAGCTTGCGTTCGGAAATATCTTCGATCGCACAAATCAAATACTGCGCCGTCCCCTCGGCGTCGCGCATTGCCGAAACAGTAACATTCCCCCAGCGCACTGCCTGATCTTTGCAGATCAAACGCTTTTCCAGAGAAAAAGTTTGCATCTCCCCGGACAACAGCGAGCGCACATATTCTCTGTCCGCTTGTCTGTCATCCGGGTGAGTAATTTCCTGCCAATTTTGCTGTAACAATTCCGATTCTGCATAGCGGACAATTTGACAAAAGCCGGGATTCACCCGTATAAATTGACCGCAGAGCGCGGTTTTCGCTATGCCGACTGCCGCTTGCTCGAAGATCGCGCGGAAGCGTTCTTCGCTGTCTCGCAGGGCAATTTCTGCTCGTTTGCGATCGGTAATGTTGCGAAAGGTTACTGCCAGACCATCGTTTAATTTGACCGCCACAATGTGCAGCCAAACAATTGTATCTTGCTCCTGTTCGTAATAAAATTCTTGGTCTACAGTTTCTCCTGTTTCTACTACAGAAACATACAAATCAAATAACCCATTATTGCTAACTTGGGAAATTTTGGCTAACAAATTCTTGCCAACAATCTCATTTAATAGCAGACCATAAAATTTTTCGGCAGCAGGGTTGATTAAGAGCCACTGGAAATCTACAATATTTCCCTCACTGTTGCGGACGGCAGAATAAGCCACCACACAGTCTAAGGAACTATTTAATATGCTAGCAAGCAGCGACTGTGACTGTTGCAGTTGATAATTTTGTTCTTTTAATTGCTGTTGCAGTTTTTGCAAGTGGACTTGCTTGTCGATGCGTGCTAAAACTTCTTCTACTTGAAATGGTTTAGTAATATAGTCAGCGCCTCCTACTCGAAAAGCTTGTAATTTATCGTTCATTTCATCTAATACACTTAAAAATATCACCGGAATTTGTTCGGTTTCCGGTGTCGCTTTCAGTTTCCGACAAACTTCATAACCGTTCATTTCCGGCATTCTAATGTCGAGTAAAATTAAATCCGGGCCATGGGTGATCGCAACATTTAATGCCAGTTGACCGCAAATAGCTCGGTAAACTTGATACCCTTGGGATGTTAGCAGTTTGGATAAGAACCGCAGATTGCTCGGTTGGTCATCAACCACCAATACTTTAATTTCGCTATTATCCATTTATTTTAAACTCGATTGAGTTAAATCCATTATCCTGTCGAGTCGGTAATCGACCAGCAAATCTTTTAAAGCATCAGCTAAGGTTGGATTACTTTCAGAAATGCGATCGACAAGTTGAATCGCCAGCTCTTCATTAACATCATTAGCTGCGTCGTAGAGTTCATGCACCCAGCTTTGAGGCATCTGAGCCAGCAGCCCTCCGAAAAATGAATCGGGTTTTTCGTTCACACAATAACGTCGTAAAGCCCCGACTGGGGGGCGGGGCAACTCTTGATAAAGATAGCGCACTCCCAAGTAGCAAGCCATCTTGTCAAAGAGGATTTGTTCTTGAAAAGGTTTTCGCACAAAATCGTCGCAACCTGCGGCGATAATTTCGCCTTTTTTTTCCTCAAAAGTGCTAGCAGTCAGAGCAATAATTACAGTTCGCCACTGAGTTTGTTTCTCTTTCGCTCTAATTTGTCGGACAGCTTCAAAACCGTCCATTACTGGCATTCGCGTATCCAGCCAAATTAAATGAGGCTGCCAACTTTCCCAAAGTTGAACCGCTTGGTAGCCATTTTCCGCTTCTCGGACTTCAAAACCAATTGGTTGCAACATTTTAACCAGCAGCAGCCGATTTTCTTGATTGTCGTCAACTGCTAAAATCCGATAAACCGGTTGATCTGCTTCTAGTCCGATCGCCCGCTGCAATGTCGCCACTGTTATTTCAGACGAAATAGCGGCAAATACTTGGATATTAAATTTAAAACTTGTTCCCTCACCTAAAACACTTTTTACCCAAATATCCCCACCCATAATCTGCACGTATTTTTTAGTAATTGTCAAACCCAATCCCGTACCGTCAGCCGCTTTTCTGCCTGCTTCTGTTTGCATAAAAGCATCAAATAAAGTGTCTATTTCTGCGGCTGCTATGCCAATTCCCGTGTCTTCAACTTCAAACAAAATTAAAAATGGCTCGACGACCGAGGTAGAGTTAGGATAAATTTCCGATTCTGCGAGCTGCTGCTTGCTTTCTGCGCTCACGCGCAGCCAAATACTGCCGCCCTCGCGAGTAAATTTCATGGCATTTCCCAGCAGGTTAATTAAGCAGACGCGCAGCTTTTTTTCGTCAGTTTTTATATATTGGGGAACATTCGCCTGCACGGAAAATCTCAGTTGCAAATTTTTGGTTTCAGCTTTGATTTGAAACATCTCTTCGAGAGTGTCGAGGAGTTGATAAAGGTCAAAGCTGCGTTCATCTAAGCCAATTATCCCTGCTTCTATTTTCGACAAGTCTAAAACATCGTTAATTAGTTCCAGCAAATGTTGACCGCTGCGGTTAATAATTCGGAGATTTTCGATATTTTCGTGGCTGAGTAAAGAGTCGCGACTCATGACTTGGGTGAAACCCAGGATGGCGTTCAGAGGAGTCCGCAATTCGTGGCTCATGTTGGCAACGAATTGACTTTTTGCTAGGGATGCAGCGGCAGCGGCTTCTTCGGCTTTTTTGCGTTCTATTATTTCTTGTTGCAGTTCGGTATTGCGATCGATTAATTGTTTTTTCAGTCTTTGGATAGTCAGTTGGTGTTCAATTCGCGCTAAAACTTCTGCGACATGAAACGGTTTTGTGATATAATCTACCCCTCCAACTTGAAATGCGCTTACTTTGTCCAATACTTCATCTAAAGCGCTGATAAAAATAACGGGAATTTCTGCTGTCTTCGGATCGGCTTTGAGCTGGGTGCAGACTTCGTAGCCGTCCACTTCCGGCATTTTGATGTCGAGCAAAATCAAATCGGGAGAACCAGAGCGCGCAGCTCTGATTGCCATTTTGCCGTTAATTACGCCGCGGACTTTGTAGCCCCGATCGGACAGCGTTGCTGATAAAACTTGCAAATTTTCTGGAGTATCGTCAACAATTAATATGTTGCCTTTATTTTCTTCTATTTGATTTTTGGTCATCGATCGCTATTTTTTGTTAATTTAAGAATTGTTGAAATTATGAAAACTGCTTAAATACTCATTATAGCACTCCCTCTTCACTCAACTGCTTTGATATTTACAGAACTTATCGTAGTGAAGATTTGAGATTTGAGATTAAAAAATTGGGAATGACTGATGATTACTAGGGTGTGGAGCTTGGCTACAAGTAAATTAGCCGATCGCCCGCAGGCGAGTTTACAAATAGGCGATCGACCTACATCATCCATAATCCTGAACCTGCCCCTATCCCTTCTTCTTTCATCCTTCAACAATTTCTAAACTCCTCAATCAAATCGATAATCCGATCACATCGGAAGTTATTCGCCAAATCGGCGATCGCCCTGCGGAAACTAGCATTAATAGGAGGAATCGACAACAACAGCCGAAAAATCTCCTCGTTATCAACCGCATCCGCCGCAGAATACAATTCATCAATCCATTCAGCAGGCATAGCTTGCAAAAATGAAGTATTGAGCGTAAAAGCCAAATCAGCCGTTTCAGTTGCCGTGGAAACCTCGGCGGACACCGCAGCATCAGAACTTAGCGAAGCTTCTCGATCATAAACATAGCGGACTCCCAGATACTTAGCCATCTTTTCCAGAATCACTTGCTCCCGAAAAGGCTTCGCTACAAAATCATCGCAACCAGCAGACAAAATCAGCGATCGCTCCTCATCAAAAGCACTTGCAGTCAGAGCAATAATCACCGTTGCTTGACCTTTCAAATGCGCTTTAATCTGTTTAGTAGCTTCGTAACCGTCCATCACCGGCATCCGCATATCCATCCAAATCAAATGAGGTTCCCAACTCGACCACATTTCCACAGCTTCAACGCCATTCTCAGCTTCCTGCACAGCAAAGCCAAGGGATGTCAGCATTCTGACCAACAGCAAGCGGCTTTCCAGGCGATCGTCAACAGCTAAAATCCGATATTCGGGCTGTCCGGGTTCAATACCCACCACTCGGCGAGCTGTTTGAGCCACCTGAATTTCCACTGCATTAGGGAGCGAAACTTTAACATCAAATCTAAAAATGCTGCCGCGACCGAAGGTGCTTGTTACCGTCATCTTCCCTCCCATTAACTGAACGAACTGCTTGCTGATTGGCAAGCCCAAACCGGTTCCTTCTTGAGCTTTTTTCCCGCTTTCTGTTTGCGCGAAAGGTTTAAACAAATTGTCCATTTCTTCCGCAGAAATTCCTGAACCAGTGTCTTCCACTTCAAATAGCAAAGAGCAAGTCTCACTTGGCGAAATTTCTGGGTTATTTTTATTTTTTAGCAGCTCATGTTTAATTCTCAAATTAACACCACCTTCCGCAGTAAATTTAATAGCATTTCCGACGACATTTATCAATACTTGTCGCAACTTACTTTCATCAGTTTCTATATAGTGAGGCAGATCGGGTGGGCAATCAAAAATTAACTGCAACCCTTTTTTTTTGGCTTGCAGCTTCAGCATATTTTCAGTATTTTTTAGCATTTTGTGCAAGTTGAAGGTGCTGTTATTAAGTGTCACCAGCCCGACTTCAATTTTTGACATTTGCAGAATATTGTTGATTAGAACCAGCAAATGTTCCCCGCTCTGGGTAATAATTCCTAAGTATTGCTGTTGGTCGGCACCGAGGTCTGGGTCGCGGGCTAGCAGTTGGCTGAAACCGAGAATTGCGTTGAGGGGAGTTCGCAATTCGTGGCTCATATTCGAGAGGAATTCGCTTTTTGCCCTGTTGGCTCTGTCGGCTTCTTCTTTGGCTTTTTGCAGGGCTATTTCAGCTTGTTTGCGTTCGGTAATATCGCTAGCAGTGCCTGTTGTGCCGATGATGTTTCCTCCAGGGTCCATGCGCGCGATCGCCTTGGTATTTATATCAATCTTTCTGCCGTCTTTTCCTAATACTATATTTTCGTACTGAAACACAGTTTTTCCAGTCAGCAAGCGCTGCTGAAGTTCCCATTTCCAGTCTATTTCTCCTGGGGCTAAGAAATCGCTAAAAGTACAGCCTAGCATTTCTTCAGGCTCATAACCATAGATTTGTTTAACTGCTTGGTTCACAAAACTAATATGCCCTTCAGCATTGCAAGACCAGATAATATCTTGGGAAGTTTCAACTAAATGACGGTATTTTTCTTCGCTCTCTGCAAGGGCTATTTCTGCTAGCTTGCGTGGGGTAATGTCCATCAAAGTTGTGAATAGTTTTGTCACTTGCCCTTGTTGGTTGACAACTACTTCTCCTCTGGCTTCGATGTAGCGGATGAAGCCGGCTTCACTTATTTGTGACGGGCAATTATCCGCAGCAATTTTCGGTTCCGGCCGCAGAATTCGATATTCCAAAGTGTAAGATTGCCCGCTAGCAATAGCAGTGTCGATCGTTGTTTGCCACTTTTGTTGATCGTCCGGATGCACGTATTGCGAAAACTCAGTTAGTGTTGGCGCAGGTTGGGTTGGATCGAGACCAAAAATCCGAGATAACTCTTCTGACCAAGTAGTTGTGTTGGCAGAAAAATCGCATTCCCAATTACCGACACGGGCGATTCTTTGCGCTGCTGCTAAAGAAGCCGCTACAGCTCGGAGTTTTTCTTCGGCTAATTTGCGATCGCTAATATCTTGAATCACAGAAATCATGCAGGTTTCGCCATGAATGTCAATGATTTCTGCTGACAGCAGCCCGGTTCTGAGCTCCCCGGTTTTAGTGCGAAAATCAAATTCGTAGTTAAGAATAATTTGTTTTTCATCTAACATTTTAAACAACTCGGCGCGGGCTTGTATATTTTCCCAAAGATTCAAATCAATCGCCGTGCGACCGAGAATTTCTGCCGCCGAGTAACCGATTATCTGGCAAAAAGCCTCATTAATTTCTAAATAACGACCGTCATTAAATCTGGTAATAGTAATCGGGTTGGGAGAAGAACGAAAAGCTTTAGCAAACTTTTCCTCAGACAACCGCAGTTGTGCAGTTCTATCCTCGACTAAAGTTTCCAATTCTTGATTCAGCTTTTGGAGTTGAGCATTTTGTTCCGCTAATTGCTTCTCCCTAAAATAGCTGTTAATCGCTTCTTTTACCGTCAACTTCAAATCTTCTGACTGCCAAGGTTTCGATATGTATCGGTACAATTTAGCATATTTAATAGTATTCGCCACTGCTTCTAGGTCTGCTTGCCCCGTCAGCATAATTTTGATAGTTTTTGGCGAAATTCTGTGAATCTGCTTCAGCAATTCGTCCCCTTTGATATTCGGCATCAGATAGTCGGAAATCACTGCTACGATTTCGCAGTCCTCTGCCAGTAATTCCTCGATTAACTCTAAAGCATCTTCGCCGCCTTCAGCGGTTTCTAATAAGTGTTCTTCCCCCAGGGTTTTTTTTAACTCAATTTTCAAACTTTCAAGAATTATCGGTTCGTCATCCACACAAATAATCACAGGTTTATTATTCATATTTTTGTCAAACCAGATTTTATAGTTTCTACTAATTCTTTGCGATCCCACGGCTTGTACAAACAACGGTGCAAGTTTGCTTGCTCTTTAACCCGTGTTATTGCTACTTCGTCGGCTTGCCCGGTGAGCATGACTTTCACAATTTTAGGATATTTTTGGTGAACCATAATCAAAAAATCATCTCCTTTAATCCCTGGCATTAACCAGTCAGATACTATGACCAAAATATCACTTTCATCTTCTTTTTGAATTTCCTCCATAATTTCCAGAGCTTCATCTGCATTTTCTGCTACTTCATAGAGGTAAGCATCCCCAAATTCTTTTTTAAGTTGAATTTTTAAACTATTTAAGACCACAACTTCATCGTCAACGCACAAAATTACTGGTTTAGGCATAAAACTTTACTTGTATTGAATTTTAAAACTTGGGCTTTCCCCTCTTTTTTAAATTGCTCTCAAGGGATTCCGACGGGCAAGGATATAGTAAATTTTGTTTGACCAGGCACGCTTTCTACTTGCAGTTCACCTTGGTGTTTTTCCAGAATTTTTTGAACTATATCTAATCCCAAACCACTGCCTTCCCCTGGAGGTTTAGTTGTGAAAAACGGCTCAAAAATTCTCGGCATAATCTCTGGGGGAATCCCTGAACCACTGTCGGTAATACTGACTGATATTGCGTTCGGTTGGTGTTTGACATCAATTTTTAACACTCCTTTGTTGCCCATCGCTTGTAAAGCATTGTGAACCAAATTTGTCCAAACTTGATTGAGTTCATCAGGATAGCATAGCACAGAGGGCAAATTAGTACCATAGTTTCTGACCACTTCCACACCGTGTTTGATTTGGTAGTGGTAAAGCGTTAAAACAGTATCGATACCGTCGGTAATATTAGCGATTACTTTGGAACCCGACTGGTCGTAACGAGAGTAGCTTTTCAAAGCAAAAACTATTTTAGCTGCCCTATCTGTGGCAGTAGCAATATTTTTAGTGCTTTTTTGTACCGTAGCAAATTGGTAGGCAGTTTGTACAATATTTCGACTTTGGCTGTCTTTCAACAAAGGTAAAAAAGGTTCTACATTATTGCCGATGCCGATATCTAATAAGGTACAGGCAAGACTGTCGGCGTCGTCAATATTTTCTGATTCTAATTGCCCCTGCAAAAGTTTTTTCAACTGTCGTTTTTCTTTACTAGATAATGTGTCTATTTCTTGGCTGGAATTGTCCAGCAAAGCAAAGAAATCCTGTCGCTGTTCCGGGGATAGCTGTTGAAAAAATATCGGCAACTGCTGCAATTGTTCCGTCCAGAAGTCGGCGATGTTCTGCACAGAAGAGCGAATCGCCCCTAAAGGAGAATTGATTTCATGAGCAACTCCGGCAATTAACTGTCCGAGGGCTGCCATTTTTTCTGATTGAATGAGTTCTTTTTGAGTCCGCTTCAGTTCTTCTAAGGTATGAGATAATTCTGCATTTTTTTGGGACAGCGCTGACTCGGCTATTTTGTGGGCGTTGATGTTGCGGGCAACCCAAATGACTGCATCTTTTGAGAACAGAGAAATACAGGCAGAAAACCAAATTTCGCGACCAGAAACTGTTAAGCTGTAGTCAAAATTGATAGTTTGTTGTGTTTCTAACACTTGCTGAATTAACACCCACCAATCATCCGGGTTGTCGTCGTCAAAAAAATGTTCTATGGTCAAGCTGACTATATCACAATCAGGCTCAGAAGCCGCTGCCAAATTCGTTGGCAAAACTTCTATGTTCCTCTGACTGTCTAGCACGAGAACGATGTCGGTCATCGCTTCAAAAACGGCGCGGACTTTCCTTTCAGAAAAGTGCAATTTTTCTTCGAGCAATTTTGTGTCACTAATTTGTTGCTGCAATTCTTCGTTACTGGCTGCTAGTTGAACCGTGCGGTCTAGAACTCGCTGTTCGAGTTCGGTGTTGAGGCGGCGAACTTCAGCTTCAGCGGTAGTGCGGTCTTGTATTTCCTTTTTTAACTGACTGTTGGCATTAATTAATTCTAAAGTTCGCTGTTTGATTTTTTCTTCCAAATTATCATTTAAAATTCGCAACTTTTCCTCTACTTCTGTTCTCCGCAACGCTTCTTTTTGCAATTCTTCGTTCATTTTGTTCAACTCCTGAATTTTGTCGGCAACTGTTTCCTGCAAAAGCTCGACATTTGCGTGCATTTCTACCGGATCTAAGGCCTGCAGCAGGCTAATTTTAGTCACAATTCCGGCTAAATATCCTTCCTCGTCCACCACCACCAAGCGCCGGATGCCGTGCTGCTGCATTAATTGGTGAGCCTGCCACAAGATGGCTTTTACCTGCAACGGTATCAGCGGAAAACTCATGGCGGCGGTGACGGGAGTACGTGCGAAATCTAGTCCAGAAGCTTGGAATTTAACAATGTCGGGTTCTGTAATTATGCCCACAGGTTTCTGATTTTTGTTGTCGCTGTCAGTGCAAATGACTATGGAGCTTTTCCGCTGGGTTCTCATCTGTTTTGCGACTTCTAAAACTGAGGCGCTGCTTGAGGTAACTATTAATTGTGTAGTCATAATTTCTTCGGCGCGCCACATTTTCAGCAAGTCTGCCGATTGGAAGATTTGACGGATGCTTTCGCAGGTGATAGCGCCTAGCAAGTTGCCACTTTCGTCTAGGAGGGGTAAATGACGGATTCTTTTCGTTAGCGCAGCCCTCGAAGAGGATCGCAATATGCTCAATACCTTGAAGATATTTCCCGCTTGATAGAGGGAAATGGCGATCGGATTTTCAGTCATTACCTCAGAAATTGCCACCCCTGCTAGCGGTATTTCGCTAGCAGTTATTTTCACAACATCGCGTTCTGTAAAAATTCCGAGCAATTGCTGCTCAAACGCGATTAAAATGCAACTGGCACTCGCCTGAGTCATGGCAGCAATTGCTACTTTCAAGGGTGTGTCTGGAGGCAGCACCGGCGGTTTGGGGTCGGGAGCCTGTTCTAGCAAGCTTTGGGTATCAGAAACTGTTGTTGACATTGGCAAATCAAGGGGGATAGATGCAGGCGGAACCGGCACTTAATACCATTTTAGATTTCCGATTTTACAGTTGCGGTACGCTAACCGCAATCCAGGTTTGACATCGGTCTAGAGTTGCATTTTTAGTCGCGCATTGGTATGATTTTTAGTGCGATCGCGCTAAACGGCGATCGGAATTAACACCATACACGTCCTTTGACCGATAACTGATGTTACTTCTATTTTACCCGAATGTTTTTCCACACTTTTTTTAACAATCTCCGTCCCCACACGCTGCCTTCGTCGGCGGGTTTGGTGGTAAAGAACGGATCAAATATTCGTGGCAAAATTCCCGGGTAATTCAGTTGCCACTGACGAGCAGGCTCTGATTTTATGCTCTCACCTCTACTTTTAAAACTCGGCAATTCTCTATCGCTTGTAAACCATTGTGCATCATATTTATGGAAACTTGTTTGAGATCGTCTGGATTACACAACAATTTAGGCAGTGGAGCTTGACAATTCCTGACAACTTCTACTCTGTGTTTTAGTTTTTTTAATCAAAAGTCAATAGAGTTTTAATGGGTCAGTAATATTGGAAATTACTTTTATACCATACAGTTAGATCGAGAATATTTTTTAAATTAAAATTTTTATTTGTGGCTCTCTCTCGCCAATTTTCTTCTTGGGAATATGTGAATAAATGGCAGAAAATATCTGACTGAATCCGCCATTTAAGCAGCCTTTGATGAAATCTTTGATTGCCGTGCAAGTTTATGGATTCCTTCAGTTGAGCAAGCTGGTTGCTAGATTCATAAATTTCGCGTTTTATTTCTGTAAGTTCTTGCCCTACAAAATAGGAATATGGAGATTCTGGGCACAATAACCGACAACTTCAAACTCAGCGTTTTTGAGAGCACTTTAATAGCTTTCTCGGAATATTAACCTGGTTTCCCTGAGATGAAACTTGCTGTGAGCGATACAAGCTGCTACTAAATATAATATCCTGCCTCAGAGGCTGTTGGCATTGAACATCTATAACTGTAGCTATGTGTTGCATTAACTAGCAGCCCAGAAAATCACGGTGCCCGCAATTGTAAATAATAACCCTGCCTTTGCGCGCAAGCATTCCAGGCAGGGTTATTATTGAGTATTCCCAATTCTCAACGGTGAAGCGAGGGCGCTGCTGCCGACTTCGGCTGCCCAGCAGTGCACTACTCGCCCAATCGAGTGATTTTAGCGCTGCGTTCGGCCAACATCAGCAGTACATAAATAGTCATTACATAGCCGGCGGCGAGAATGGGAATAATTAGAGGAATATCGCGATAAATCATAATTAGAACCAAAAGTCAAGGACGAGGAGGAGCAGGACAAGTTCAAGACCTACTACATTAAGTCAGCACGCAAGACCATGCCTTGGTGTTCTGAAGGCTGTTTTTCCATATCAAGCCTGCGGGAACATTTAGGCGTTCCCGGTCATCAATAATGATTTACTGCTTTACAGATGCTTAAACAGCCTAAAACCATCCACTTTAGCTGCTTTGAGCTACCGTGCACATAAGATGCGCTACTCTTAACTTCTGAAAACTTTTAGCCGCGAGGAACTAAAAATCTGTCCCAGAAATTTTGGCTGCGATCGACTAACAAGGCTGGCTCTACGAAACTTTTACAGGCACCTAAGAGCTACCTGCCAGTCTGACTGTACTTAATGTATAGAATTGTTTAAATCCTTAATACCCATAATAACACAGGGTTTCTGGGATTTAGAGATTTTTGGGCAGTGTCCTTAACAATTCGATACAATAGGGGCAACCCCTCTGGCAGCCGGCTACTCACCTCTGGCAGGCGGGTGACTCCCATCGGGTGGCAGATGACAAATAACTGCCGATCGCCTAGATTTTTCTTTTCTATTGCAGAGAATTACCTTAAAATAAAGATATGATATGTAAAATTTTGTTACTTTACGGCTTGAGTCGGCGTATCCATGATCTCTAGCACTCTCCTATTTTCCTCGGTTGAAGAAGACCTGCGACTGTTGACAGAAAACTTAAAACAGTTAGTGGGTGCCCGTCATCCCATCTTGTACGCGGCTGCAGAATACTTATTCGGCACAAAGGGAAAACGAGTGAGACCCGCAATCGTTCTGTTGATGGCCAAGGCGACTATGCCCGATCGGGAAATCACGGAAAAACACCGCCGCCTCGCTGAAATCACGGAAATGATCCACACAGCTAGTCTCGTGCACGACGACGTGGTGGACGAGTCGGATCTGCGGCGGGGAGTGCCGACGGTTCACAGTCGGTTTAACAACCGAGTGGCAGTATTGGCGGGAGACTTTCTGTTTGCTCAATCTTCCTGGCATTTGGCAAATCTCGACAACCTGCCAGTAGTCAAACTGCTTTCAGAAGTGATTATGGATTTAGCTGAGGGGGAAATTCAACAGGGACTAAATGGATTTGACACCAGCTTGTCGATCGAAGCGTACCTCGAAAAAAGTTATTACAAAACAGCGTCTTTAATTGCCAACAGTTCCAAAGCAGCGGGCTGTTTGAGCGAGGTTTCAGCGGAAATAGCAGACGATTTGTACAACTACGGTCGGAACATTGGTTTGGCATTCCAAATAGTAGATGATATATTAGATTTCACCGCTTCAACGGAAACTTTGGGGAAACCTGCAGGCTCGGATCTCAGAAGCGGTAATCTGACAGCACCCGCACTATTCGCCCTAGAAGAAAAACCTTACTTGGAAGTTCTCATAGAACGCGAATTTGCCCAAGAAGGAGATCTAGAGCAGGCCCTGGCACTGGTAGAAGATTCTAGAGGCATAGAAAGATCGCGAGAACTAGCCACAAATCACGCACAAAAAGCCGTCGAATACTTAGCGGCGCTGCCCCATTCAGAGTCTCGTCAAGCTTTGATTGATTTGGCTGAATACGTTTTGAGTAGACTTTATTAGAGGTGAAAAATTAGAGGTTAAAAAGTTACACTTAATTGTTAACGGGGAATTGGTAATGGGTAATTCCCAATACCTAATTCCCTGTTACCAATTAATAGAAAATTGACTTGTTTAGGCTAGGCAATATCCGGCGGTGGAACAGATCGATACTGTTGCAAGTAAACGTTAATTAAACTCTGTACTTGTTCGCGAGGGATTTCCGTCCCGACTTCCTGATTGCCGGGACTTTCAAAAAAAACAATGCTGTCAAGACCTTCAAGAGCTATCATCTGAAATAAAATGTGAGTGACAGGCAAAAGGACCGGTCTGAGGCGATCGCCCCCAGCAGCCGACGCCTGCGACGCATCTTTAAGACTGCTCCAAGCATAAATCACTTTCTTCTCCCGTCCCGGTTGCTTGAGATTGCTCAAAACCACGAGCGCCCAACTTTGGTCTACCGCTTGCAGGATCGAGTATTCGAGGTGCTGTAGCTGTTGGGCAATTAACACCAGTGCCGGGGCGATCGCCTTTAAGATTTGTGGCGTCGAACCGTCGGGCGGAGCTTTTTCGATCAATGCTTGAATCTGTTGGTCTAAATCCATCAGTCAGTTCTTTGATATCTAAAATTAAAAATTTCAGGTTAGCAGGTCCGCATCCAAGTATATATTACCCAGCACTGCCCTATTAAAGATAAGCTGACACCGATTTAAATTTAATATTTTGCAGCCTAGAGTCCTTGTCGCGAGCATTTGGGCAAAAAAATTAAGTGCGTAACAGCTTACACAATGTCATCCCAAAAGTCTCACCGTAGGGTGCTGAGCGCTAGCGCTGTCAAGGTGTGTTAAATCTGAGCCAGATGAAAAGCCGAAAACGGTTATTTCACGTTCGGATTTTTCAAACTTAAAGCTATAAAAACTGTTTGGGGGAGTTTGGTTTCAAAATAAAAACGCCCAAAGTTAGGGACTTCCAAAAAATAAATCGTCCCGGACTGAATGAACTAAACTGAAGCCATGTTGAAACTTACAGACTCACTCAAAGTGTTATTTAAAGAGACAGCCGAGCACCTGCAAGGTGCTGCCCGTCGCCGGTTTATGGCCCAAACCGTAGCGGAGCTAGGGCGGGGCGGACAGCGCCTTGCCGAGCGCGAATTAGGTTGGCACCGTGACCTGATTCGCAAAGGGCAATGCGAAGTCGCACACAACCTGATTTGTGTCGATGCGTTTAAATTGCGGGGTAGAAAGCGCACCGAAAGCCGTTTACCGAACTTGCTGAGCGACATTCAAGCCATTGTAGACAGTCAAAGCCAGACCGACCCGAAGTTCACCACGAATCGTTTGTATACCCGCCTCAGTGCCGCCGAAGTCCGTCGTCAACTGATTGGGCAAAACGGTTACAGTAGTGAAGCCTTGCCGAGTACCGAAACGATTCGGACGCGGCTCAATCAATTGGGCTACTATCCCAGCAAAGTCGGGAAAACGAAACCTCAAAAAAAATTGCCTTGACCGATGCCATTTTTGACCAACTGGCTATCGTTAACGTCGCTGCCGCTGCCGACCCCACTGTATTACGGCTCTCGTTGGATGCCAAAGCCGGAGTGAAAGTCGGACGGTTCTCGCGCAAGGGCAAAAATCGGGTCGAGACCGAAGCTTGTGACCATGACTTTGGCCCTAAACATACGGTCATCCCTTACGGGATTTTTCTCCCCGAGTGGGACGAGTTATTTCTCTACTGCACCACTTCAAAAGTCACCAGTGACTTCATGGTCGATGTTTTGGAGGCTTGGTGGTTGGCGCATCGCGGACGGTTCCCAGCAGTCGAGACTTTATTGCTCAACCAGGATAATGGATCAGAAAATCATTCCCGGCGCACCCAGTTTATGAAACGGCTGGTGGACTTTGCTTTCTCGGCATCAGGTGAATCTCCGATTGGCTTATTATCCGCCTTATCACAGTAAATACAATCCCATTGAGCGGACTTGGGGCGTTCTGGAAAATCATTGGAATGGCAGCATTCTTGATGAGATTGACACGGTTTTGCAATTCGCCCACTCCATGACTTGGAACGGTCACCATCCCGTGGTGAAACTCGTCACCCAAACCTACCAAACTGGGGTCAAACTCACCAAACTCGCGATGGCTGAGGTTGAAACGCAGATTCAGCGTCTGGGCGAATTCGAGGTCAACGACAAACCCTTGAATCTCGGTAAATGGTTTATCGATATTTTTTATCGCCCTGAGCCAGTATTGGCATGATTATTTATTTGGAAGTCCCTTAGTAACCTCGTTGCTTACTGACTCATGAGCGGGCTGGGTGCTGATGGCGCACCTTACCCCAGATGGCCACTCAAAGGATTTGTTGGCCTTAGTCCTATATATCTATTGTTCATATTTATAGTTGGTCGATCGTCCTTGACGCTACCCCTACCTGCCGCTGCACCTCGGCCTCATCAGCTACACCCCCAACTTTTTCGTTGTTAACAGCCCCAGAGCTACCTCAAATGTAACAAAATATTACAAGATGACGCTAAAGCAGCATAGAGGCTTGACAGCAAAGAAGTAAGCGGCTAATCTGATATACATACCCGGGTAAGTCAATTCACTGTCATATGCAAGAAAAGCAAAAAGTTACATTGTATCTTCCACCAGAACTGCATCGCCAGCTCAAAATCCGAGCCGCAGTCGAAACTGAACCGATGTCATCAATTGCAGAAAGGGCAATTGTCTTCTACCTAGGAAATCCCGAACTGGTTGACGAAGTAGAAGCCTCTTACGGACAAACCCATCGGGTATACAACTGTCCAGAATGCACGGGTTCAGTAGTAATGCGAGATGGAGAACTGGCATCCGTAACAAGTCAGCCGAGCGTATTGGCTGAACAGGATCTTCCAGTAAAGCAGGTGTCGGGCGTCGGCGCGATCACGGCCAAACCGGGAGAGGAAGAATTGGTTCCCTGCTAAGAATGCCTTGCTTCCCCAAACAGCTAAAACTGAAATTTTCAGTAAGAGGGCGAAGGGCAGCATTGAGATTCAGCAAAGATAGCACCGTCTCTAGTGGGTCGAGGACTATGCAAGAAGAGATCAGTATTCTAATCCAAGCTCAATATCCTCTGATCTACCTCGTGACATCCGAGGAAGAGCGGTGTGAGCAAGCAATTTCGACAATAGCTCAAGCCAAACCACAGCGACGAGTATTCGTCTGGACTGTAACCCAAGGCATGATTGAGCGCACGGATAACGGTCAACCTCGTACCACTCAGCAAAGCACCCTCTCGCCACAGGCAGCCCTTGAATGGGCGATCAGGCAGCGGGAACCAAGCAACAACCCCAGTGGAATCTATATATTCAAAGACCTTCATCCTTTTAAAGATGATGCAACTGTAACAAGGTTATTGCGGGATGCGATCGCCAACTTCAAAGGAACGCAAAAGACAATTATACTGATGTCTCCTTTGCAGCAAATTCCGATCGAGCTAGAAAAGGAAGTAGTGGTATTAGACTTCGCGCTCCCAGACATGAAGGAACTAAACCAAGTATTGTCTAGCCAGTTGGAGCAAACAAAATCGAAACGCATTACCACAGAAGCGCGAGAAAAACTTTTAAAAGCAGCCTTGGGATTGACTAAGGACGAAGCTGAAAAAGTTTATCGCAAAGCCCACGTTTCCACAGGGCGGTTAACTGAAGAAGAAGTAGACATAGTTCTGTCGGAGAAAAAGCAATTAATTCGGCGCAACGGCATTCTAGAGTTCATCGAAGAAGACGAAACCCTGGATGCAGTAGGCGGTTTAGAAGAGCTGAAACGGTGGCTCAAGCAGCGTTCCAACGCCTTTACAGAAAGGGCGAGAGAATACGGCCTGCCCCAACCAAAAGGGATGTTAATTCTCGGCGTACCCGGATGCGGAAAATCGCTGATTGCTAAGACTACCTCCCGCCTCTGGGGACTGCCCCTGCTGAGGCTAGATATGGGTAGAGTCTACGACGGCTCGATGGTAGGTCGATCGGAAGCCAACCTCCGCAACGCCCTAAAAACAGCAGAATCCATCTCACCAGCCATCCTCTTCATCGACGAACTAGACAAAGCCTTTGCAGGAGGCACAGGTTCTGCCGACTCAGACGGAGGCACATCCAGCCGGATTTTCGGTTCCTTCCTCACTTGGATGCAAGAAAAGACTTCCCCAGTCTTCGTAATGGCAACAGCCAACCGCATCGAGCGGTTGCCGGGGGAATTCTTGAGGAAAGGTCGGTTCGACGAACTCTTCTTTGTTGACCTGCCGACAAAAGAAGAACGCCAAGATATATTCAAGATTCACCTGTCAAAGCGCCGTCAGGACATCTCTCGCTTCGATTTAGAGCAACTGTCCAACGTTTCCGAGGGCTTTTCAGGAGCAGAAATTGAGCAAGGGTTAGTAGCAGCAATGTACGAAGCCTTCGCTCAAGATAGAGAGTTTACGCAGCTAGACATCATCGCGGCCATTAAATCTACAATGCCACTGTCTAAAACCATGACCGAACAGGTCAGCGCCCTCCGAGATTGGGCTAGACAGCGCGCACGGCCCGCTGCGTCTTCCGTCGCTGAATATCAGCGAATGGAATTCTAAAAGCTTTCTCCTGGTCCAAACAGGAGCAAAGGCTAGCAACAGCTAGCAGTTCGATTGAAAAGCCGCCTAGCGGCACCGTTAAATCCAGACCGTTGTTGTTTCTCTCTCAGTTTTATTAGGAGGAAATCCAATGTCTCACTTTAGCACTCTGCGTACCAAAATCACCGATGCCGAAATCCTGAAAGCTTCCCTGCGCGACTTGGGCATTTCAGTCAAGTCAGAAGCTGATGTTCGCGGTTATAACGGTCAGCGCGTTCGCTCCGACATCGTAGCGACTCTGGAAGGCGAATATGACCTGGGTTGGTCTCGCAATAGCGATGGTTCCTTTGACCTGATTGCCGACCTCTGGGGCGTGGCCAAAAAGCACAATCAAACTGAGTTAATTAACTCCATCAACCAGAAGTACGCAGTCAACAAGACCTTGGCAGCAGTCAAGCAGCGTGGTTTGCAAAATGCCAACGTTAAGCTGGTAGTGCAAAACTAATTGATCTGCAGGTTTCCAAGCTCGCGGGTTAACCAAATACGGGTTAACCCGTTTTTTGCTGGGATGTAGAGTGGGGTTGTCAGCCCGTCAGCAAAGTTACAGTTATAGGACTTACGCACGCACTTGGTAGGGCGACGCACACCGCACCTTACTGCTTCCTAGAGGCAGCGTCTAAACAGCTAATTTGCGTAAGTAAGTCCTGGGTTACATGAGCCAAGCGACTTTAGATTAAATGTTTTCGCTCGCTTTTAAGTCAGGCGGATTAGTTTTTGCAAGTTTTTCCAAGCACTGAGCTAAAGTTTCTGCACTGCGACTATGGCTAAATTTGGCGATGATTTTTTTCCGGGATTCCTGACTGATGCTCAAAGCAAGTTCTGGATTTTGGAGGAGATTGGCGATCGCCTCTGCCATTTCTTCGGGTTTTTCTGATTGGACCAATACAGCATCCGCGCCGTCATCTACTAGCTCAGAAGTTCCACCTACATTAGTAACTACCGCCGGCACCTCCATCGCCATTGCTTCCATCACAGCAACCGGAACTCCTTCATTCAAACTTGCCAAAGCGAAAACATGAGCTGCTTCTAGACCTTGGCGAATTGCCTGTTCCGAAACAGCCCCAAGTAGCTCCACGCATTCGGACATCGATTTATATTCAATCATTTTTTGTAGCTCTTGGTGATATCCGCTGCCCCCTTGTTCATCCTCGCCTGCAATTTGCAGCCTCACGTCAAATCCCCGATTTCGCAGCAATTCTACAGTCTCAATCAAGTATTTATGACCTTTCACCGGGTTGAGGCGGCCGCAAGCAAAAATCTTGCACGGACTTCCTTCTTGCCAAGGCGTGTAAGGGCTGCTGCGTTTAATTTCTGCAAAATTAACTCCCATTGGAGCCACAGCTAATTGTTTGGGAAGAAAGTTCGCTAATTTATGTTTGACATCATTGAGAAGCAGTTGAGATATGACGATCGCAAAAGCAGCATTTTTCCACTTTTGTTCCTGATTTGACCCGTACACTTCTAGAGTAGGCCCGTGAAGAGTCATACTATAAGTACAGCCTGTAAGAATTGAGTTAAATAAGGCTATATTGGCGGCATTGGCACAGGAATGAACGTGGATGTGAGACCAACCTTTTGTTTTTGTTAACCCTGCTAGTTTGCCAGCCACAAAAATCCATGCTAAAAGTCGCACCTTTTCAGATAACGATGTGTCACTCGCTTTGGCAATAACTGCGAGGCACTGCCACCATGCAGCGGGGCCAGCTTTGAGAACCTCTAGGAATGAGTTAATAAAATCTTTCGCAGCAAAGGGAAATAGATAAACAGTATTTTTTTGAGCTTCTTCTGCCCATACGTGAGAAGCGATCGCTCTGGGGGGCGGTTGAGTTGATACTAAATCTGTTTCAATTCCAAGCTCTGCAAGAAATTGTCGCTCCCGCCACAAAAAAATGTGTGTTTGTCCTGGAAATTGTGGAATAAAGTATCCAATTTTTGCCTTCATTTCGTACCTGCTTTCTAATTTTTAACTAAACAATATCGCTCTACTATGTCGATGCACTAACACTTTTCTCACCGAGCATTTTTTCGTAAATCTCGACGATTTTTATGGCTTTGTTTTCCCACGCAAATTCTCTTGCTTTTTCGATCGCCTTAGCTGACATACTTTCCCGCAACTTATCATCTTCCACCAACATCTTAATTTTACTTGTCAACTCCTGGGTGAGATACTCTCTAGAAATAGGCTCGATCTTAAAACCAGTTTCTTCATTCACGTATTCACCAATACCGCCGTTATTAGCAACTATACAGGGGAGTCCGCAAGCCATAGCTTCCATTACCACTGCGCCGCCAAACTCTCGGATTGAAGGGAAACAAAAAATATCTGCTTTTCTGTAATAATCTAGAGTTTCTTGTTGATTGACCCATCCGGCAAAGCTGACTATTTCGCCTAAATTAAGCTCCTTGACTCGGTTTTCCAAGTTGTTTCTTTCTGAGCCGTCTCCTACTATGCTTAAGCGGATTTTACTTTGAATTTCCTGGTCTAATTTGCCAATAGACTCAATGACAATATCGGCGCATTTGTACGGAACTAACCTACCCACAAAAAGCAGATTAATCTTGCTAACATCTTTATTAAGGATATTTGTCTGATTTAAAAATTCCTCGGAAATCCCATTTTCGTAGAATAAATCAATTCTTTGGTCAGGGATTGCAAACAAATCTTTTAACATATTTAAAGTATATTTTGAACCTGCTAAGATTTTGTCGGCTTTTTGGTAAGTTTCTACATAACCGGGAATTAATGCTCTACCAACTGCTCTCAAAAAGTTAAATTGAGCAAATTCTTGTCTTGCAGTTTTTTGAAAACCTGGTGGAAAAGGAATGCCCCCATTCACCGGCCCTAAAATAAAAGGAGTCTGCTGGCATACACTGACTACCTTAAACGGATAGCGCGGCATCATGGGAGTGATTGCATGAACTATGTCATAATCTCCGTTGAGGATTTTTCCTTTGAATTTTTGATATACTTGTTGATTGAATTGCTCATAAATGGGGTAATTCAAGGCATGATAAATTGGCCAATTTACTCGCCCGGTGGCGGTAAGCTTTTCTACTATTTTATAATATTGATGGGCTAACTTTCCTTCCTCAAGGTAGATAGTTTTTTCGTATTCTGGGTGTTTTTCAAGGGCTGGTTTATTTCTAATATGGGTAACGAGTGTTGCATCAACTAAATTGTTTATTTTTTGAAAAAAATTGTATCCAACTAAAGGTACTGATGCCCAGTCAGGATTGCACTGTTCTACAATTAGTAAAACTTTTAATTTTTTATTACTCATTTGTTTGCTACTCAGGGGTGAACTTTCTGGGACGTTAGCTGTAATTCTAGCTGGCTGAATTAATAGACTTGGTGGTTTTGTATTCGATTAGCTTGCTCTGCTGCCCCAGCAATCGGCGCTGGTGAAACTGGATTTGACCTTGTAGCTGGGGAAATTTGGCTAATACACATGACAAAGCGTAGATGGCTGCGTCTTTAGTTGTGAGATCCTGATGCTTTATATAATAGTTATAGGTGCGATAGGTTGCTAAGGGGTAGCCACTCAATAGTAACAGGCTCCAGCCTTTTGTCGGCCATGTCATTGCCAAGGCTAGGGCTGGCAAGACTAAGCCCCAAAACCAGGTGCTGCGCGTTTCTTTGACCCAATGGCGCTCTGGTTCGCTTCCGTGCATCCAGGAACCTTCGGCATAGGCGTGACCCGCTCTTTGAGCCCGCTTCCACCACTGAGCGAAACTGGTCATTTGCGCGTCGTGCAGGGTCATTTCTGCGTCTAAGCGAAGAATTTTCCAACCTTTTTGGCGAAGCCGCAAGCACAGTTCGGGTTCTTCGCCGGCTATTAGTGCGGGATTGAAACCTTCGACTTGCTGAAATGCTGCTACGCGCATCATGGAGTCGCCACCGCAGGCTTTGGTTTCGCCGATGGGGGTATCCCACTCGATGTCGCACAATTGGTTGTAGATGCTTGCTTCGGGGTATCGTTCGCGCCTGCGCCCGCAGACTGCTGCTACGTCTGGTTTGGCTACGAGTTCGCTGTAGGCTCGATCGATCCATCCGTCAATCAATTCGCAGTCACCGTCCACAAATTGGACAAATTCAATGTCTGGTGCTAGTTCCAGCAAGCGGGCAAAGCCTTCGTTTCTGGCGCGTGCTGCGGTAAACGGTATAGATAAGTCTAGTTCTACTGTATCGGCTCCGATCGATCGGGCCAACTCTAGGCTACCGTCTGTTGAGCCGGAATCGACGTAGACGACGCGGGCAACTTTGTCTGTGGCTGACACTAGGCACTGGCGGAGGCGCTGCCCTTCATTTCGTCCGATCGCTACTAATCCAATTTGTTTCAAGTTTTACCCCTTGAATGCGACTACTGAGTAGTTCCTTTTATATTTTAATAAAAGTCCAGCTAATTTCCTAATTTTTCTGTGACTTCTAGAAATTATTTTTCAGACTTCCTGGGTTTTTTTTTCGATGATTTTTGCGGGAATTCCCACTGCGGTTGCACCTGGTGGCACGTCACAAATCACCACAGCATTAGCACCAATCAAAGCATGATCGCCGATCGTTACGGAACGAATAATTTTTGCTCCTGCACCGATATCGACGTGACCGCCGATTTTGACATCAGCAACAATTGTCACCTGTTGAAGAATCAGACAGTTAGGGCCAATGGAAGCACTGGGATGAATGACAATGCCATTAGGATGAGTCAGCAGCAGTCCTCCTTGTATTTGGCAGTTTAAAGGGATGTCTGTTGCAGTTACAACGCTCCAAAATCGATGCTGGATAACGTTCCAACGACATAAAATATATCCTGCAATTCCACCCTGCTTCTGCCACTTTTGATAGTGGCGGATAGATTTAAGCAGTTGGCGACTGGGTTCCCACCACTTGCTAAATTTTTCGCGGCTCCAGTCTGCTTCTGTAGCAGAAATGATTGACTTAGTGATTGACTCAACCATTGTTTGTGCAGTGTTTTAATGATGTAGACAATTGTGCCTATTTGTACGGTTTATCTTAAGAGTAATCTCTAACTTGACTGGGGAGATTGCTGGAATTGCGCCGCAGTTATAGCATAAGTCAGAAGTCAGAAAATGATTTAAGCATTGTTTTCAGAAGGGCGGGATTTGATAATTTTAGCAGGAATACCAACAGCAGTTTGACCGGCTGGAATGTCTGATAAAACTACAGCATTGGCACCGATATTTACGTCGTCTCCCAAGTTTACTTTTCCGAGGATTTTTGCACCAGCGCCGACGTTAACCCGATCGCCCAATTGAGGGGATTCTAGCGGTTTGTCCAAATAGCGGTTTCCCAACGTTACACCTTGGCGGATAATGCAGTCGTCGCCGATCGTACAATATCCATGAATAATAATAGCGTTTTGATGTTCAATCACCACGCGACGACCCAGCTTCACAGTGTAAGGCAAGTCTATCCCGTAACTATTGCGGACTTTTCGGTAGAGCGATCGATAAATAATGCTCAAAGGAGCTCGCAGTAATTTCGGTTCTACCTGCATTCTCCAGACGCCGAACCTTTGAACTGCTACGGCCCGAAATCCCGGTTTTGTCCAATCTCGACCATGAGCAATCCAGTCTTCTTTAATTTGCTGCCACAGTCCCAATTCTGAGGGTTTTATTTGATTGGCACTTTCTGTTACTTGTGGCTGCGCTACCATAATTTATTCCCCTATTTTTTTACTTATTTAATTTTCTATTCACCCAAATATTCTAGCGCCCTTCGCAGAGAATTTATATCGATTTTGGTGCGAGTCAGAGCAAAATATCTTGCTTGTTGCTTGAAATCAAGTTTGGCAATTACATCTTGTGTAATTTGACCGCTAACACCGCACCAAGTTCCGCCCACAGCGTTTGCGATGTGGCGGTACATATCAACTACGTAACCGGGGTGAAATAATTCTATCAGCTTAACTTTGTTGCTGTTGAATACAAGGCTAGCCAGCGCTGCACCGTGCATTGCCACTATAACTTTAGCATTTCTGGCTACCGACCACTGTTCGCTAATCGGTATGTCTTCAAAGTAATATTTCTTAAATCCGTATGCTTGCAAAGTCTGTTCTACTTCACTTTCGTTGATTAAACTTCTGGTGCCTTTTCGAGAGATAAACACTTTTTCAGGAGTCTGCGGATTAAATCCCTCAAAAGCTAACTCCCCGAATAAAGCATTGTAACACCCTTCGTAAGCGCCCGGATAGCGCTCATCTGCAAGTACCAGCTTGCCGTTAATGTCTTTGTCCGTGCAAAGTATGGACGCTCCCAGCAGTTTGTAGACGTTTTTCGCCATGTTGTTGGCGTTCGATCGCAAAACCACCGTTACTTGATCGCAAATTTTTTGCGCTCCTAACAGTCTGAGGACTGGGCCAGTCATGATGTGGGCTATATTGCCGTCTGTTTCATACCGGGAATCTAAAATGTATTCTCCGTCAATTTGCATCGGAGCTGCCAATTTTCTGTAGATTTTCCGATAAATATTGCTGCTGTTGGGAACCGTCCGCGTAGATTCTTGCCGGATGCTGATTTCTAGGTCTGGTCTTTTTAATTGATATTCCGGCAAGTTAATTTCCATGATGTCGGGTTTCCACGCGCTGGCCAACCGCGTTGGGTAGGTAAACATTTTTGATGCTGCTACGATTGTGCGTTTGTTGTGCAATACAGTGCTTTTTTCTGGTTGGCTGTTCATCTGCTGTTAATTGTTAATCTGAATTAGGTGATCGGTCTCTGTGTATATTTCACTCAACTCGGGAACTGTCTCCGATAATCATAGTTCCTGTTTTTCAGTTTCTGTTTTTTGTGTTAGTTCATCTCTCTTCAACCTCCTTGTTTATTTTATTAAAAATATCCATTGTTTTGCTACCTCAGCTAATGCTTTACTGGTTATAATTAACACGACGATAGAGCGAGCTTAGACTTGTTTACAAAAATCCCTTAATAATTTTTGGATTTTTCAATCTCACCTCCTTTTAAAAATACACTATTGAGCAGGAAATCCTTGAGGTAGTTTGGCGGGTCCCCATCTGGCTTGCCTTGCACTGCGCGGCGCACCCTCCACGCAGCAAAACCCGAAGCCCAGCATACATCAGTTAATGCTGTGTAAACCAAGCCGTAGTTTTTGATAAAGTACCTACGGCGGGAATCAAACCAATAGATAGGCAGCCGCTTGGCGGGCTTTTTGGTGTCAGTGACGCCTGAGCTTTGGCCGACTAAGTGGACAACGCGACTTTCGGGTACGTACCAGCAACTCCAGCCAGCTTTGTTCGCTTGCAGACAAAAGTCCATTTCTTCGCAGTACATGAAATAAGCTTCATCCATCAAGCCAATCTTTTCAAATACTTCGCGACGGACGATCATGCTGGCTCCAGCTACCCAATCAGTTTGACAGGTTTCTTGGGAAATGGGAGGCGCTGCGGCCCAGTTGGCTAATAACTTGGATATAAAGCCCGTCCGCCAACCAAAATCGAGTTCGGTCAAGATGTTGTGAAACCGAAAAGCTGACTCCTGGGGAGTACCGTCGGGGTCTTCCAAGCGGCTGCCGGCGATGCCGGCTTCGGGGTGGGAGTCCATGAAGTCAACCAGTGCTTTGAGAGCTCCGGGGCGAACTACGGTGTCTGGGTTGAGCAGCAGGATGTAAGGGGGGGGATTGATGGATTCTAGGGCGGGACGGATCAGGGCGTTGTTGCCGTAGGCAAATCCGCCGTTGCGCTCTAGGGGAACGAAGGAGGCCCATTCGCTCCAGCCGAATGCGGCTATAGCGGCTGGTATTTCTTCGGTAGAATTGTCGCCTGAAGCATTGTCGCCAACTACAACCCGCGTACCGGGCAGCGATTGAACTTCGCTAACTAGAGAGCGCAAGCAGTCAATTGTCAAACTAGAGGTTCGGTAGTTAACAATGACAACCAGCAGTGGATAGGGGTGATTGGACTCGCTGGCCTTCGACATAAGTACCGTTGTTTGTTTAACAACTTTTTAGCTCAAGTTGTACCCATCTGGCAAGCTGGAGCGATCGCTAATAGTATTTTTATTTGTTTGGGTGAGGGAGACTGTTTTTTCGGCCATATTTCGGAAGTATCGTCGCTCTGGATCAAAGTCGATACTGCCTGTAGGCTTGACTGGCGGCTCGGTGCAGCAGTGAATGTCGATAAACTAAGCCCTGAGCGTCATCGCAATAGCCCCCGCCAATCACGCAGGCAACGGGATAGCCGCCAGCCAAACACGCCATCAAAACTTGCATTTCCCGGCGAAATAAGCCCGTATCAGTTAAAGCTAATTTTCCCAGTTTGTCACCGTGATGAGGGTCTACTCCAGCATCGTACAAAACTAAATCAGGCTTGACATTTGACAGCAAATCTGGTAAGAATTTATCCAATGTTTGTAAATATTCGTCGTCCTCCATACCCACCGGCAAAGGTACATCTAAATCGCCCTTTTGTTTAGTGCCGGGAAAATTGACTTCGCAGTGCATTGAAAAAGTAAAAACGCTACTGTCATCTTGGAATATTACGGCGGTTCCGTCTCCTTGGTGGACATCTAAATCGACAATTAAAACTTTGCGAACTAAACCATTTTTTTGTAAGACGCGAGAGGCGATCGCCAAATCATTAAAAATACAAAAACCCGACCCAAAAGCAGGAAAGGCGTGATGAGTTCCGCCTGCTGTATTGCAAGCCAAACCATAGTCTAAAGCGAGCTTGGCAGTTAGTACAGTGCCTGCAACCGCAGTGCAAGTGCGATTAGCAAGGGCGCGACTCCAAGGCAGACCAATTCGCCGAGTCGCTTTGTTATCGAGCGTCCCGTTGCAGTAAGCTTGAACATAGGAGTGGTCGTGGACTAATTCAATCCATTCTTGAGGGGGAAGTTCAGGAGCGTGAAATTGCGATTCATCTGCTACCCCGTCCGCGAGCAGCATCTGGTAAAGCATCCGAAACTTTGCCATCGGGAAGCGATGATCCGGTGGCAGAGGTGCAACGTAATCTTCGTGGTAAATAATTGGTAAGTCCATTAAAATTATTGTATAACGAATGAATCTCCAATTGAAAGCCTGCAATCTCAAATTTAAATTCGCTGGAGAACCTGTATATGCAACAACTAAAAACAGTCTGGCAGTCCGGCAGCAGCCACCCCGAAAATGCTGACAATCTCCATAATATCAGTGAGTGGTGGGGAAACCTCAACGGTAAAGAAATTAGCTGGGTAGAGCGACTGATTCCGCAAATCGGCGGTCTGAGCGAAATTCACTGGCACCCCCAGCGTTTTGACGAAACATTTGTGATAGTCAATCCCGAAATTCGGGAGGAAACTCTGTATTGGTATATACCCGATTCTCCAGTCCAACGTAACAACACTGTTGACAAATTAGAACTTGATAACTTGCAACAGCAATTGTACATCTATCCTCAGTTGGAATCGGAACTGGTAATTCGCGTAGGAATTCCAGAAGTTAAATATCAAACACTGGAATTAAACAATCCCGAAATCGCCTTGGGCGAAGATAATATGCTGCTGTTGTGGGAGGCTGACCAAGAACTAGAAATTAAAATTTACTTCAGCCATGAAAATATTGCTAAACTTAAGGAATTGCTGGCATAGAAAAGACAGAGAAAATAGTTTATATCGTAGGCTTTGGGGGCGGGTGGATGGATCTATAGCAATCCTTGCAGAAGTCATAAATTTTTTACCCTACCCCAACCCTCCCCGAACCCGCTCTGAGGGAGTAAGAAATTCACAAATGATTTAGGATTTCTATATACTCTTAGTTACCTATAACTATCTTAAGACTGATGGGCGGGTGCATCAAAACCGAGGTTTTTCACAGCCAGACTTTGTTGCAGCCACAAGAGTAAAAAAAAACGGTTTCTTCGCCTCGCGGTATGTCCAGGTGTGTATCTCTGCTAAAACCCTTTGAATGTGGCAGCACAATATCCACAAACTTGCGTTATCCTCCTGGGAATTTTAATGCTAAAGTCAAGCAAAAAACTATTTTGGGCGCATCAACCGGGTTGTACGAAAATACTTTGTCGCAGCCCTTGAACAAAGTCAAAAAACCCGGTTGCTTTGGTCTGGAGTGCCTAAGCGAGGATTGTTTTTATGCAAACTTAATTTGGACATCAAATAAGGGGATTTGTTTCGGCAATAAGATATGGTTAAATACGGTTAATTTGAGGGTAAACCTTAAGTCAAGCAACCAATAAGTTTAAAAAATAGAAGGTGCGTTAGTTGATGGGCTAATATCTAAAATTAATCCTCTATTTGCTGAGTTTGAAAAGGTTTAATAAATAATTATGATCGGAAGTAATCGCTAAATTTATTCAATCATCAATCTGCTGCTAGCACTAAAAAAATCACAATGACCCGACAAAAAATGATATTTGAAAAAGAAAGTATTCACATTTTAATTATTGATGATCAGCCCCACAACCTGCGGTTTATATCAAACATATTGACGAAAGAAGGGTATAAAGTTCAGCGGGCGATTTCGGGAGAAATGGCGGTCAATGCTAATTTAACCGTTCTCCCCGACTTAATTTTGCTAGATATTGCCATGCCCAAAATGAACGGATATGAAGTATGTGCTAGACTGAAATCCAACGAGAAAACGAGGGAAATCCCGGTTATTTTCTTGAGTGTTTTTGATGAGACTTTTCACAAAGTCAAAGCTTTTGAAGTCGGCGGTGTTGACTACATTACTAAGCCTTTTCAAGTGGAAGAAGTTTTAGTGCGTATCGAAAGTCAATTGACTATACAACAGCTATCAAAACAATTAAAACAACAGAATGCCCAACTGCAACAAGAGGTAGAATTTCGCAAGCTAACAGAAGAATCACTCCGGGAAAGCAAAGCGCGGTTGCAGAAATTGGCGGTCAATATACCGGGAGTTATTTATCAATTTATCAACAAGCCCGATGGAAGTTTCAAATTTGAATATATTAGTTATGCTTGTAGGGAAATTTACGAATTAGAGAGTGAAAAAATATTAAAAGATCCAGATTTGTGCTTCGCTCAAAATCATCCAGATGACCAGGAATATCTGGTAAAACAAATTGCTACTAGCGCCCAAACTTTAGAACCTTTTGCCTTTGAATGGCGGATTGTTACACCGTCTGGTAAACTCAAATGGCTGCAATCTAATTCTCGGCCAGAAATGCGCGATAATGGCGATATTGTTTGGTATGGCGTACTTTTTGATATCAGCGAGCGCAAGCACGCAGAAATAGAAATGGCTGGAGCTAAAGCTGCTTTAGAACGGCAAGTTCAGCGAGAATTGCTGATCGCAAAAATAACTCAGGAAATTCGCTCAAGCTTGCAGCCAGAACAAATATTTCAAATAGCTGCAACTCAAATCGGTCTGGCATTCTGCGCCAATCGCTGTTTGATTCATACTTACGTTACTACCCCCCAAGTCGATATTCCTCTGGCGGCCGAGTATGTCGAACCGGAGTGTGAATCTATTCGGAACGTACCTGTTCCAATTTGGGGCAATCCTCACGTCATACAAATGATGATACAAGATCAGGCGATCGCCTCGAACAATGTTTATGCAGACCCTCTGTTGCAAGCTGTTCAACCGATTTGCCAGAAGGTTGGGTTAAAATCGATGCTGGCAATTCGCACTTCCTACCAAGGCAGGGCAAACGGTGCTATCTGTTTGCACCAGTGCGATCGTTACCGGGAATGGACTTCCGAGGAAATCGACTTATTAGAATCTGTAGCGGCTCAAGTAGGGCTCGCTATCGCTCAAGCTAAATTGATCGATCGAGAAAAAAACCGAATTCAGCAGCTCGATCGGCAAAATAAAGTGCTGCAAGCAGAAATTCGCACCCGTGTCCGCGCCGAGCAAGCTCTACAAGAATCTGAAACAGAATTGCGGGCGATTTTTGCCGCCATGACTGACACAGTTTTAGTGAGAAATGCAGAAGGGCGCTGTATCAAAATCGCCCCGACAGCATCAACAAATTTGGTGAAACATCCCAGCGAAATGATTAATAAAACCGCCCATGAAGTCTTACCGAAACCTGTAGCAGATTTAGTATTAAATGCCATCCAACAAGCTCTAAAAACGAAGCAAAGTATCAATGTTGAATATAGCTTTAAAGTCGGCAAGCGCGAAGTTTGCCTCGATGCTAAAGTTTCTCCGCTTACTCCAGATTCAGTGATTATCGTAGCCAGAGATATTAGCGTTCGCAAACAAACAGAATCCGCACTCAGAGAAAGCCAGCACTTCATTCAAGCGATCGCCGATTCCAATCCCAACCTATTGTACGTTTACGATGTAATTGAACAGCGGAATGTCTACAGCAACCGACAAATTTCGACGATGCTCGGATACACCGCCCGAGAAATACAAGATATGGGTACAGCAATGATGTCAACGCTGCTCAACCCAGAGGATTTGTCAAACCTTTTAGAAAGCGTCCAAAAAGTGGAGCGAGCGAAAGATGGTGATGTCATTGAATGTCAATACCGGATGAGGCACAAAAACGGTGAATGGCGGTGGATGCACAGTTGGGATACAGTATTTCTCAGAACAACTGATGGTAAACCCAAACAAATTCTCGGCACGGCTAATGACATAACAGACCGCAAAGCGGGCGAAGAAAAACTGCTAGCCTCGCAGCGAAGAATCTCATTTTTATTGCAGCAAACGCCGATCGCAGTTATCGAGTTAAACCTGAATTTAGAAATTATCACTTGGAATCCCGCAGCCGTTGCTATTTTTGGCTACAGTGAGCAAGAAGCGAAAGGGAGACTCGCCTCCGATTTGATCGTACCTGAAAGCTATCACCAGCAAGTATCTGAGATTTTCAATCACGACTTGAATGCCAAATCCAGCGGCACTTCCGAAAATCTTACCAAAGACGGCAGAATTATCATCTGCGAGTGGTACAATACTCCGCTAATTGACGATAACGGTACAGCGATCGGCATTGCTTTAATGGCTGTAGATATTACCGAACGCAAGCAGGCAGAAACCGAACTGCAAGAAAGTGCTTTACGACAAAGAGCGATCGCCCGCATCATTGAAAGAATGCGGCAAACTTTAGATATCCGAGAAATTTTTCACGCCACAACCCGAGAATTGCGCCAAACCATGAAGTGCGATCGAGTCGCCATTTACCGTTTCAATCCCGACTGGAGCGGCGAATTTGTAGCCGAATCCCTTGACCGCAAGTGGGTTTCTTTCATCCAAGCACAGGAACTCGATTCTAACCTTACTGAAGGGGCTTTAGACAGCGAACTTTGCCTTGTCCAAAAATTAGATAGTATCTCACCAGAAGTCCACGATACCTATTTGCAACAAACCAAAGGCGGAGCCTACAGCCGAGGTAAAACTTACCTTTGTGTCCCAGATATTTACAAGCAAGGTTTCGATAATTGTTACATCCACTTGCTAGAAAAATTTCAAGCTAAATCCTACATTATTGTACCAATATTTTCGGGCAAAAAGCTCTGGGGATTACTAGCATCCTATCAAAATTCAGCTCCCCGCCAGTGGAGTGAAGCTGAAATCAACGTTGCAGTTGATGTAGGTACTCAGCTAGGAGTAGCATTACAGCAAGCAGAATTGCTCGCCCGCACTCAAAGGCAGTCAATGGAACTGATTAAATCGAAAGAAAACGCCGAAGTTGCCAACCGCGCCAAAAGCCAATTTCTAGCTTCCATGAGCCACGAACTCCGCACACCTCTCAACGCCATTCTCGGTTTTTCCCAAGTCATGGCCCGCAACAGTTCTATCACGGAAGAACAAAAAGAATACATAGAAATTATTAACCGCAGCGGCGAACATTTGCTAGAACTCATTAATGATGTTTTGTCAATGTCCAAAATAGAAGCAGGTCAAATTACTATCAATCCCAGCCGCTTCAATCTCTACAACCTTCTCAACAGTCTCAAAGAAATGCTGCAACTAAAAGCCAACTCAAAAGGTTTGCACCTAATCTTTGAAAATGCCGAGGATTTGCCGCAGTACATTCAAACAGACGAAGCTAAATTGCGGCAAGTTTTAATTAACCTGCTCGGCAATGCGATTAAATTTACTCAGCAGGGAACCGTTACTTTGCGTGTCAGCAGCCAAGCTGAAAAAGACGCCACCGCAGAAAAAATATCCCAATTGTGCTTTGAAATTGCCGACACGGGGCCCGGCATTTCTCCCTCAGAAATTTCCACATTATTTAAGCCATTTGTACAAACCGAAACAGGTCGAAAATCCATGCAGGGAACCGGGCTGGGATTGCCGATCAGCCAACAGTTCGTCCGAATTATGGGAGGTGATATTGCTGTTGAAAGTCAACTCGATCGAGGTACAACTTTCAGCTTTAATATCCAGGTTAACTTAGTAACAGAAAGTGACGAGCAAGAAAAACCTGCGGTTAAACAAGTTATTGCTTTAGAAGCCGGACAAGACACTTATCGGATATTAATAGTTGAAGATGTAACGGAAAATCGCCAACTGCTGCTTAAGCTGCTGGTACCCCTGGGATTTGAAGTCCGGGAAGCAGTTAACGGTCAAGAAGCAATTGCTTTGCATTCAACTTGGAAGCCGCACTTGATATTAATGGATATGCTGATGCCCGTGATGGATGGGTATGACGCGACAAGACAGATTAAGAAAACTCTAGAAGGTAAAGAAACAATAATTATTGCCTTGACTGCCAGTGCTTTTGACGAGCAGCGACAAATAATTTTGTCTGCAGGTTGTAACGATTTGATATGTAAACCGTTTCGGGAAGAGGTACTCTTTGAAAAGATAGCGCATCACCTCAACCTGCGTTATATTTATGAAAAAGAAAACTTATCTACTTCTTTTTCAACACCGACGCTGCTTAAAAGTTTGACCACCGAGGATTTGAGTGTAATGCCCACAGACTGGGTGGTCGAGTTGCACCGAGCAGCACTTTGTGTTGATGACAACCGCATCCTCGAACTCATCGAGCAAATTCCCGAAACTGAGGCAAATCTCGCTAACGCTTTAACAGATTTAGTGGATAATTTTCGGATAGATATCATTATCGATTTAACTCAATTATATTATGATGAACGACCATCCATTACCAGCGACTCCTAAAGACATTCTGATCGTTGACGATATGCCGGATAATTTGCGACTTTTATCCACTATGCTGACATCTTACGGGTATCATGTCAGAAAGGCTATTAACGGACACTTGGCTCTGCAAGGGGCACAAATATCTCCTCCCGATCTAATTTTACTAGATATTAATATGCCGCAAATGAACGGGTATGAAGTTTGTGAGCAGTTAAAGTTAAGCGGAAAAACTAAAGATATTCCGGTAATTTTTATTAGTGCCCTAGATGACGTGCTGGAAAAAGTTAAAGCTTTTCAAGTAGGAGGAGTGGATTATATTACTAAACCGTTTCAAGTAGAAGAAGTCTTAGCCCGCGTCCAAAACCAACTTTCCCTTCGTTCGCTGCAATCCAAACTGCAACTGCAAGCTAGGGAACTGCACGATCGCAATTCTAGATTGCAGGAAGAAATCGCAGAACGGCAGCGGGCTGAAGAATCAATCCGATTTTTGCTGGAAACTACGCGGGCGATCGGCGAAGCTATAGACTTTCACTCAGCTTTAGAAGTAGTTCTGCACCAAGTTGGCGAAACAATCGGATGGGATGTCGGAGAAGCTTGGATTCCCGATTCAGAAGGAACTGTCCTGCAATCTGCCCGTGGCTGGTATGCGAGCAACGCGAGCCTGGAATCGTTTCGCAGCCAAAGCGAACAACTGACATTTCCCATGAATATAGGGCTGCCGGGACGAGTTTGGGCATCCAAGCAACCGGAATGGCTAGAAGATATTTCCAGGGGCTACCCGCATTTTTTGCGAAGTCAAATAGCACTAGAACTGGGATTCAAAGCGGGTTTTGGCGTGCCGATTTTGGTAGGCGATGAAGTATTGGCAGTCCTAGTGTTCTTTAAAATTTCGTCTGGTCGGAAAGATGCACGATTTATAGACGTTTTTAATGCGGTAGGCACTCAATTAGGTTCTTTGATTCAGCGCAAACAAGCAGAAGAATTGCTGCGTATCGCTCAAGAAAAATATCACAGCATTGTAGAAAATGCGATGGAAGGCATTTTTCAAAGCACGCCTTCCGGAGGCTATCTCAGCGCTAATCCAGCTTTGGCAAAATTGTACGGTTACGACTCGCAAGAAGAACTGATGTCCGAGATTAAAAATATTGCTCAGCAACTGTACGTTGACCCGGAACGCCGCCTCGAATTTGTAGCTGCTATGGATGCTGAAAATGCCGTTTCGGGATTTGAATCTATGGTATGTCGCAAAGACGGGCGCCGGATTTGGGTGTCAGAAAATGTTCGGGCTGTTCGAGATTCAAAAGGTGAGCTGCTCTACTATGAGGGTACTGTTTCTGACATTACCGAGCGCAAATTAGCACAAGAAGCACTAAAAGTTCAACAAGAACAAAGCGAGAAGTTGCTGTTAAATATTTTACCCAAACCAATCGCAGAACGCTTGAAAGCAGAGCAAAGCACGATCGCCGACAGTTTTGCCCAAGTAAGTGTTTTATTTGCTGATATTGTTGGCTTTACTGAGTTGTCTGCTAGAATGTCTCCCACCGAGTTGGTCAAGCGCTTGAACGTAATTTTTTCGCACTTCGACCAGTTAGCTGAAAAGTACGGTGTGGAGAAAATTAAGACTATTGGCGATGCTTACATGGTAGTTGGGGGATTGCCTACGCCGAGACAGGATCACGCCGAGGCGATCGCCCAAATGGCCCTGGGAATGCAGGCAAAAATAGCCAAGTTGTCGGCCGAGACCGGAGAAAAACTGGCAATTCGCATCGGCATCAATTCCGGGCCGGTGGTGGCGGGAGTGATTGGTGTTAGCAAGTTTACCTATGATTTGTGGGGAGATACGGTGAATGTGGCGTCGAGGATGGAGGGTACGGGTTTTGCAGGCAGAATTCAAGTTACTGATGTTACTTATGAGCTTTTAAAAGATAAGTATTTGTTGGAGATGCGAGGCGTAATTCCGGTGAAAGGTAAGGGGAACATGAGGACTTATTGGTTGCTAGGAAAAAGGTAAAAATGGGAATTTGAAATTGGAAATTGGGAAGGAAGAAGGGGGAATAAAGAAGAAAGTAGGTTTATTTAACCTGATATCTTGCACCATGATCAAGAACGGGCTAGAAGCCCGTTCCACAATAAAATTGAATTTTGTGGAACGGGCTAGAAGCCCGTTCCTAAATAGGTAATTGAGAATCGTGCAACATCTCAGTTTAATCTGATATCTTGCATTATTATCAAGAACGGGCTTCTAGCCTGTTCCACTATTTGTTCAAGGTTCTTGTGTGGCGTTGCTCCTAGCCCGGCCATAAACGGATTGTGCTGCTATGATGAAAGTAGTTAACGAAACTTTACATAATAGCCGTGACTGCACAACAATTAGTATCTGCAACGAGTTTTGAAAAGCTAATTTGGACTTGGAAAGGTCACAAAATCCAATATACCGTCCAAGGAACCGGCCGCCCTCTGATCTTGATTCACGGATTTGGGGCTTCGATCGGACATTGGCGGCAAAATATCCCCCCACTAGCGGCCGGTGGCTATCGCGTATTTGCTCTGGACTTGCTGGGATTCGGTGCTTCCGCCAAACCGGCGCTTGATTACACTCTGGAATTGTGGGAAGAATTGCTGACTGATTTCTGGACAGAATTGGTACAGGAACCGGCGGTATTTGTCGGAAATTCGATCGGCGCTTTGCTGAGTTTGATGGTAGTCGCCAACCATCCAGAAATATCAGCCGGCGGTGTCTTAATCAACTGTGCCGGCGGACTCAACCACCGGCCGGACGAACTAAATTTCCCGCTGCGAGTAGTGATGGGGACTTTTACTAAATTAGTGCGATCGCCCCTGATCGGCCCGTTTGTCTTCAACAACATCCGCCAAAAACACCGCATCCGCAACACCCTGCGCCAAGTCTACGGGAACCGCGAAGCCATCACCGACGAACTCGTAGAACTCCTCCACGCCCCCTCCTGCGAGCCCGGAGCTCAACAAGTGTTTGCCTCGATTCTCACGGCCCCAGCGGGCCCTCAACCGTCAGAATTGCTGCCCAAAGTCGATCGTCCGTTATTGGTACTTTGGGGCGCAGACGACCCCTGGACGCCGATCGCCGGCAGCCAGATTTATCAAGAATTGGCAGCCAACGATAAACCAGTGAAATTTGTGTCAATTCCCAACACAGGCCACTGTCCCCACGACGAGCGGCCGAGTGAAGTCAACGCTCTGATTTTGGACTGGATGCTGGAATTGAAGTAAAATTTTTTCTGCTCAAGGCAACCCTTGGGCGATCGAGTCAAACCCATGGAGTGCAAAAGTTTTGCCTCGCTCCACCGCACCGACACCCCGGCAACAGCCGACTCAAAAAACAATTTTTGTAAAAAGTATTGACACAATTTACTGAGTCAGCTATATTGATGGACGTGTGAGGAGCGAACCAGAAGAAGCACCGAGACGAAACACGGCCAGTCGTCGGTGCTTTTTCTGTTGAAACCCATTTTTAAGAGTTTGAAATTATCTATAAATTCACATCCAGAAGATCTGTAAGCCCGCCCCGCTTTCTTCAATTCTTCCTACCCTACCCTTCGGGAACCCCTGCGGGGAACGGGAACGGCTTCGCCGAACGCGTTCTTAGCGTCTTCGCGGTTCGTTAAATAAATATTCTGATGTTGCAAAAAAAGTAATTGACTGCACTTGATCTCGAAAAATCCGAAAGTGTGGATTTTTTTTAATCATCAAAATTTGATTGCAGAAAACTCAAAACTAGAGAGTTATATAATAAATTGTCGCTGGGTCGGGGCGGGTTGATATACATTTTTTCCAAATGTCCCTAAACCCGCCCCTGCGGTATTGGTGCTACAAATATCAACGATCGCCCAAAACAAATTGTTCGATCGCAGCCGCCACCCCATCTTCCTCAACATCCGGCGCCACCCAATCAGCAGCAGCCTTCACGCCATCAGGAGCATTGCCCATTGCCACGCCCACACCCGCGTAGGCAATCATTTCTACATCATTAAAATTGTCGCCGATCGCCATCACGTTCGCCGCCTGCAAACCCAAAAGTTCCTCCGCTAAATACTGCACCGCATCTCCCTTATTCGCCAAAGGATGCGTAGCTTCAAAAAAAGTAGCAACGGATCGAGTCAAATAAAGCTCCGCAGGCGTGTAGCGCTGCCGCATACTGCTGAGCAAGCCGTCGAGTACCCCCGGATTCTCGCACAAAGCCAAAACTTTCGTCGGTTCCCCCGGAAGATCTCGCCGCAAATCTTTAATCACAATTGGTTCAATGCCTGATCGTTCGGCATAAATTCGGGTAGCTGCGGTAATTTCCGGCACGTAAAGTTGGTCGTCAATGTAGAAATTGATCGAAAGCAGCGATCGCAAATGCGGTTCTTCAAAATGGTCTAACAGTTGCAGAGCAGTTTGTTTCGACAGCGGCAAGTGCCGCAGCCGTTTTTGAGTAGCGTGATCTTGAATCCATGCCCCCTGGTAGCAAATCAGTGGCAATGTTGAGCCGATGTCACGATGAAAACGCAAAGCTGAGCGGTACATCCTGCCCGTAGCGACGGCCACTTTCACTCCCCGCGACTCGGCAGCCAAAATTGCCTGCTTGACTGGTTCTCGGATGGTATTTGACAAACCTGCGATCGTGCCGTCTATATCCACTACCAGCAATTGAATGTCTGCGGTGTCAAAAGGGCGATCGGTCGCATTAGCTGGATTTGAGGCAGTTATATTCTGCATGATTTTTTTAGATTTTAGCTGTTGATTTGCACGCACCCGTTTATTTTGGCACTGGCGGGATAACAAAGTGCCACTTCTGATTTTTTGAAGACTAAAATATAGATAACTAAATAAGCGACAAAAAAAGTATCCAGGAGGACTCTTTAGGGATGGATTTAGCTAAGCTATATAATAATAGCCAGTTTACTGCCGTAAAAACCGCACTCGACAGGTGATGTGTATTTCCACTTACTTAATAATACTTGTGGCAAAAAAGAATGTAACTGTAGGTCAGAGCCAAAGCCTTATGTCATCAATCCTTCCCAATCTAACCTTTAAAATTGTCTAACTGGCTCTTTCAAATTACCCCCAACTATCATGATTTCTATTCCGGGATACCGCATTGACGGAGAACTTTATACAAACTCTCACACAGTTATTTATCGAGGCCAGCAGCTTGAGGAACAAAAACCCGTTATTCTCAAAACTCTCACGCCACCATACCCTACCCCAGCGCAAATATCCCAACTGCTGCACGAATCCGAAATTCTTAAAAATTTAAATTTCCCCGGAATAGTCAAGCTTTACAAAATAGAAACATACAATCACTTTCCGGTTTTAGTTTTAGAAGATTTTGGTGGTATTTCCCTAAAAGACTTTCTCAGCAACAACCAGCTAGAGTTACCACAATTTCTGCATATTGGCATCAAACTAGCAGAAACTCTTGGGCAACTCCACGAACACCACATCATCCATAAGGATATTAAACCCAGCAATATTATTGTCAATATCGAGACAGGAGATGTCAAGATTGCTGATTTTGCGATCGCCTCCCTGCTACCGGGCGAAAACCCCGCCCCCAGCCATCCCCATTTACTCGAAGGCACCCTCGCCTATATGTCGCCAGAACAAACTGGCCGCATGAATCGGGCGATCGACTACCGCACCGATTTTTATTCTTTAGGCGTCACCTTTTATGAGATGCTTTGTGGCGAATTGCCTTTTCAGGCGATCGATCCCATGGAATTAGTACACTGCCATATTGCTAAAACGCCAGTTTCTCCTTGTGAATACAGAAAGCAAAAAGTAGAAAGCAGAAGCATCGATGGCAGAATCAATCAAGTAGGAACCAAAGAGATTCCTCAAGTCGTTTCCGATATCGTCATAAAACTCTTAGCAAAAACAGCCGAAGACAGGTATCAAAGTGCTTTCGGACTTTTGTACGACTTGGAAAATTGTCTCGATCAACTGCAAACTACAGGCGAAATTTCCCACATAACCCTCGGCGAGCAAGATCAGTCAAGTCACCTGCAAATTTCCCAAAAATTTTACGGGCGAGAAGCAGAAGTTAATATGCTTCTCAGTATCTTCCAGCGGATGAGGCGAGGCAATACAGAAATCGTGCTGATTTCTGGTGGTGCAGGTGTGGGCAAATCGTCGTTAGTATATGAAGTTTATAAGCCGATTCGGCGGGAAAACGGGTATTTTATTGACAGCAAATTTGAGCATTTTAACCGCGATATTCCCTACGCTTTTTTGCTCCAAGCTTTTCAAGATTTGTTACGGCAAATTTTCACAGAGAATGCCGCACAAATTCATGTTTGGAAACAAAAAATTTTAAAAGCACTCGGCGGCAACTGCCAAGTAATTATTGAAGCTATTCCTGAAGTAGAACTGATTGTCGGGCCGCAGCCCCCCGTGCCCGATTTAGGAGCAAATGAATCTCAAAATCGCTTTAATTTAATATTTCAAAACTTCATCCGCGTCTTTGCTCAAAAAGAACACCCCCTAGTAATTTTCCTCGACGACTTGCAGTGGGTCGATTCAGCCTCTCTCAAGTTAATAGAACTGGTAGCAACTGACCTGGAAACTCAATATTTATTAATAATTGGAGCTTATAGAGAGCAGGAAGTAGATGCAAATCATCCCCTAATGCTGACCGCCGAAGCAATTAAAAAAGCAGGCGGAACTGTGAGGGCGATCGCCCTTTCGCCTTTAGATATAAGCAGCGTCAACCAATTTGTTGCCGATACTTTGAACTGCGCCCTCGAAAAATCCCTAAGTTTAGCAGAATTGCTGTTGCGAAAAACCGCTGGAAATCCATTCTTTTTAACTCAATTAATAAAATTTATTTACTCGAAAACTTTGATTCAATTTAAACTTTCACCCTCTAATAATGTGATCGAGCTAGCTGAACCTAACCTGTCGGGCTTAGCGCAACCAATCTCCGAACAAATGGTGAAAAAATCCCCTATCACAGGCGAGTGGCAGTGGGATATCGAACAAATACAAGAAATGGGAATAACTGACAATGTTGTAGAATTAATGATAGATAACATTCAGAAACTTTCAGAGAATACCCAGGAACTGCTTAAATTAGCTGCTTGTATCGGGAACAAATTTGATTTAAAAACTCTCTCGACAATCGCCGAAAAACCTCTGGCCTCCGCAGCAACAGACCTCGGTGAGGCACTTCAGTCCGGTCTGATTTTGCTCGTGAATAACGCCTACAAAATTCCGATCGCACTAGCAGCAAGCACAGAAGTAACAGACACAATATCTAGAGACTTTACCGATAAATTTTCCCTACCAGTGGCTGAGGTTCCTAGCGCTACTTACCAATTTTTGCACGAGCGAGTGCAGCAAGCAGCTTATGCTTTAATCTCCGATTATCAAAAACAAGAAATTCATCTCAAAATAGGCAAGTTTTTACTACGGAATGCACCGCCAGAGCAATTAGAAGAGCATATTTTTGATACTGTAAACCAACTAAATTCAGCCAAAGAAATCATCAGCAGCCAATTAGAACAATTTCAATTATGCCAATTAAATTTAATGGCAGGCCGCAAAGCAAAAGCAAGTGCAGCTTACGAAGTTGCCCTCAAATATTTAACTGCAGGTATTGAACTGCTTCTCCCCGAAAGTTGGCAAACTGACTACGAGTTGACTCTTGCACTCTACGAGTCAGCAGCAGAAGCTGCTTACCTCAATACTGACTTTGAACCAATGGAAAAATGGGCGAGAATTGTCCTGCAACACGCAAAAAATGAACTAGACAAAATTAAAGTGTTTGAAATCAGAATCATAGCTTGTGCGATGCAAGCCAAACTCCAAGAATCGGTAAAAATTGGTCGCGAAGCACTAAAAATGTTAGGAATCAACTTTCCAGAATCGCCGATTCCCCTCCACATTCAGCAAGCACTGGCTAAAACAGCAGCTTATTTAACAGACAAACAAATAGAAGATTTAATTAACTTGCCGATTATGACAAACCCGCACAAGCTAGCAACTATGCGCGTGCTTTCCAGTATGTTTTCAGCTACATTTATAGTTGAACCTGTGCTGCTGCCGCTGATTGTGTGCGAGCAAGTGAATTTATCTATTAATTACGGAAACTCTACTTTTTCTGCCTTCGGCTATGCTAATTACGGAGCAGTTTTAAAAGGAATAGTTAGAGATATTGAATCGGGCGATCGCTTTGGTCAATTAGCTTTAAATTTGAGCGAGAGATTAAATGCGTTAGAATTCAAAAGCAAAACGCTTAATTTAGTAGCATTCATTTTGATGAACGGCAAGCATCACGTTAAAGACTCTTTGCCGCTATTAGAGGACGCCTATCAAAGCGCGCTAGAAAATGGGGATTTAGAATGTGTTGGATATGCAGCGGTAAATATTTGTCAGTCTTTGTATTTCATCGGTCAAGAATTGCCACAACTGGAACGGAGAATGGTAAGTTACAACCATTTGCTGTTTCAACTCAAGCAAGAAACTGTCTTGAATTGGAATCAAATATATCGGCACACTATTTTACAATTGATGGGAAAATTGGCAAGTCCACACCTTGTGTTAGGTGAAGCATACAGCGAAGAAAAATTGTTGTCGCTGCTGTTGAAAGCTAACGATCTGGTGGGACTACAGCACTTTTATTTGCAAAAATTAATAGTAGCGTATTTATTTGGAGATACCGCTACAGCGCTAGAAAATGCGGCGCAAGCCGAAGAATATTTAGACGGAGTTGCAGGCTTTATTAATGTTTCTGAATACCAGTTTTACGATTCTCTAGCCCGCCTAGCAGCCTATCCATCTGCCACAAATGAGGCACAAGAAGAGCATATTTTTTCCGCTGTCAGTAACCGGAAAAAACTGCAACAAAAAGCGCTTTTTGCGCCCATGAATCTTCAGCATAAATGCGACTTACTTACAGCAGAAAAAGCGCGTGTTTTGGGCAATGTTGTGAGAGCAATGGAATATTACGATCGCGCAATTGAAGGGGCCCAAGAAAACGGATACATACAAGTACAAGCACTAGCAGCAGAATTGGCGGGAGCATTTTATCTATCCATAGGACGAGAAAAAAATTCTAAAACTTACTTGACAGAAGCGCGTTATTGCTATCAGCGCTGGGGAGCAACAGCCAAAGCAGCGCATTTAGAATCAAAATACTCGCACTTGCTAACTTCAGGCTCAATTTCAACTAATATTGAAACTCACAAATCTACCAGCAGCGCTTCCACCACCAACGACAGTGCAGGCGTGCTAGACTTGACCACAGCAGTTAAAGCATCGCAAACCTTAGCCGGCGAAATAGTTCTAGACAAACTGCTGGCAAAAATGATGAAAATTGTTATTGAAAATGCGGGGGCGCAAACAGGCTTTTTAATACTAGAAAAAGAGGGTCAATGGGTGATTGAAGCATCAGGCTCTGTAGATGTCGATCGCGTTGCTGTCATGCAATCAATTCCGATAGATTTTGTAGCCGACGATCGAGAAGTAACTTTGCTGGCAGTTGCAGTTGTGAATTACGTCGCCCGCACCCAGGAAAGTATAGTTTTAAACGATGCCAGCCGCGAAGGGCAATTTACTCGCACACCCTATATAACGACCGTTCAACCTAAATCAATTCTTTGCACTCCGTTAATTAATCAAGGCCAACTCACTGGCATTCTATATTTAGAAAACAATCTGACTACAGGCGCTTTTACACAAGACAGGTTAGAAATATTAAAACTGCTGTCTTCTCAAATTTCTATCTCCATCGAAAATGCCCAACTTTACGCAAACTTGCACCAATTCAATCAGAATCTCGAAAATTTAGTACAGCAGCGTACCTCCGAACTCTCCCAAACTTTAGAAGACTTAAAATCAGCTCAAAATAAACTGGTAGAATCGGAAAAAATGGCTGCCCTCGGAGGGTTGGTTGCAGGTGTTGCCCACGAAATCAATACTCCCATCGGCATCGGCATCACCGCCGCCTCTCTGCTTGCTGAAAAAGCCACAAAGTTTTTTGAGGTTTACAGTAACGGCCAAATAAAACGTTCCGAGTTAGAAAAGTTTCTGGATACCGCCATGCAAAGCAGTAATATGATCTTATCTAACCTCACGCGGGCAGCCGACTTAATTCACAGTTTTAAAGAAGTAGCTGTGGATCAGTCGAGCGAGTTAAAACGCACGTTTAATGTTAAAAACTATCTAGAGGAAATTTTGACATCCTTAACAGCCAAACTAAAAAGAACTAAGCACAAAATAGAGATTAAGTGTGATGAAAATATTGTAGTGGACAGTTACCCCGGCGTAGTGTGTCAAATTGTGACAAATCTGGTGTTGAATTCCCTAATTCACGCCTACGATGGAGAGGACGAAGGAGTTCTGGCTTTTTATTTCAAACTAGAGGGCGATCGGCTAATATTTGAATATGCCGATAATGGTAAAGGAATTGACCCAGAAAATCTCAGTAAAATTTTTGAACCGTTTTTTACCACCAAAAGAGGTCAGGGAGGCACGGGATTGGGACTGCACATTATTTATAACCTTGTTACTCAAAAACTAAAAGGCACAATTAGCTGCACAAGTCAAGTAAATAAAGGCACAAGATTTATGATTGAATTTTCCGCTAAAATGAGCAATTAGTTATTAGACCGCCAACATGGATATAAGTTTTATATAGGAGAACGATATATGTCAGAAGCTAGTAAAAACCTGTTGGCTGCGGGCGATGACGAATTAATCGCGACGGGCGACGATGAATTAATATTTGCCGAGGAAGACGAGGCGGAACAAAAACCACTAGAAGAAAGTTGGAAAATATTAATTGTAGATGATGAAATAGAAATTCACAATATTACTAAACTAGCGTTGAATGATTTTAAGTTTGAAGGGAAAAGCATAACATTTATTAGCGCTTATTCAGGAAAAGAAGCTAAAGAAATAATCCAAGATAATTACGACATAGCATTAATTTTGCTTGATGTAGTTATGGAAACAGAAGAAGCCGGCTTGGAAGTAGTTAAATACATCCGCGATATTTTAAATAATCAAATTGTGCGAATTATTTTACGCACTGGACAGCCCGGACAAGTACCAGAAGATGTAGTAATAGTCAGCTACGATATCAATGATTACAAAACCAAAACAGAACTTACTAATAAAAAATTATTTACTACAGTAGTCACCGCACTGAGAGCATTTAGATCACTCAATCAAATCGAGTCCAGCAAAAGCGAGCTCGAAAAAATAGCCGCCGCATCAGCCCGTTTTGTACCCCGTGAATTTTTGAAATTTCTCAAAAGAGAAAGCATCGTTGATGCCAGACTAGGAGACTCTGTACAAGCAGAAATGACGATTATGTTTGCCGATATTCGCTCATTTACAAGTCTGTCAGAAAGTATGTCTCCCCGAGAAAACTTTGAATTTCTTAACTCTTACTTAAGCCGAGTTGGCCCAGTTATCCGCGAGTACAACGGTTTTATAGATAAATATATTGGTGACGGGATTATGGCTTTGTTTCCTAACAGGGCTGAAGATGCTGTGCAAGCAGCAATTGAGATGCAGCAGCAAGTAAAAATTTATAACAGACACAGGCAAAACAGTGGCTATCAACCTATTTCGATAGGGATTGGCTTGCATACGGGAACTTTAATGTTAGGTACGATTGGCGAAGCGGAACGAATGGAAAGTACGGTGATTTCTGATGCAGTTAATTTAGCTTCCCGCGTGGAAGGATTGACAAAGCTTTATGGAGTTTCTATTGTAGCTAGCGTCCAAACCCTTTGCCGGATAGACGATCCTCAACATTACAAGTGCCGGTTTCTCGATCGCGTTCAAGTAAAAGGAAAACAAACACCTGTTGCTGTATTTGAAATTTATGATGGCGACTCGCCGACAATGATCGAACTAAAAGCACAAACTCAAACTTATTTTGAACAGGGAATTTTTTTTCACTACCAGCAACAATTCGCGCAAGCAAGGCAAATGTTTTTGCGCGTTTTGCAAGTCAATAAGTATGATAAGGCAGCATCTTTTTATGCAGAACGCTGCGATATGTTGATGAAAAATGCAGTCATTATGACTCTGGAAGGAATAGAGATATAGGTAATGGGGCATTGGGCATTGGGCATTGGGTATTGGGCATTGGGCATTGGGCATTGGGCATTGGGCATTGGGCATTGGGAGTTGGGTCGAAAAGAATTAGGAAATGGGCATCAGCTAAGATAGTGAACAGTGAACAGTGAACAGTGAACAGTGAACAGTGAACAGTGAACAGTGAACAGTGAACAGTGAACAGTGAACAAATAACTTAATTTATGCGCTTCAAATCCCTTGATGTTTTTCGCGGAATTGCGATCGCCTCGATGATTCTAGTCAACAACCCCGGCAGTTGGAAACAGGTGTATCCGCCGCTAGATCACGCAGAATGGCACGGCTGTACGCCCACAGACTTGGTATTTCCGTTTTTCCTGTTCATCGTTGGCTGCGCGATGTCTTTCTCGCTGTCAAAATATACTCAAACTACTACAAAAATAGAAACAAATATTTACTGGCGAATTGCGCGCCGCGCCACGATTTTATTTATATTAGGATTGCTGCTAAATACATCTTCGATCGCCCTAGACGTACTTCTCAACAGCGCCCCGATTGAAAACTTCGGTAAAATCCGCATCATGGGAGTATTGCAGCGCATCGGCTTAGCCTATTTCATCAGTGCGATCGCGATTCTCAACCTTTCCCCCCGCAATCAAAAACTGCTCGCGATTGCCGTGCTTTTGGGCTATTGGGGCGCATTACTCGTATTTGCTGTAGGGGGGTACAGCGCCTACGAACTCACGCCGGAAGGATATTTAGGTGGATATGTCGATCGGCTAATTCTCGGCAGCCAACACCTGTACAAAGGAGGCCCCTTCGATCCTGAAGGATTGTTGAGCACATTACCCGCAGTTGTAACCGTCCTGATCGGCTACTTTACAGGGGAATGGTTGCGCGTGCAGCCAATTAAAACCCGCACCAGTATCAACTTAGCAATCTGCGGCCTCAGTTGCGTGATAATCGGCCATTTGTGGGGATTTTTATTTCCGATCAACAAACAACTGTGGACGAGTTCCTATGTAGTTTTTACCGCAGGTTGGGCGTTGCTATTGCTAGCAGCTTGCTACGAAACAATAGAAGTGCGGAATTGGAAATGGGGGCGGCCTTTTGAAATCATGGGAGTGAATGCTATTTTCCTATTTGTCGCCTCTGGAATTGTCGCCAGAATATTGTTGAAAACTCATATTGGTAGCGGCGAAAATGCTCCAACTACCTACACTTGGATTTACGAAAACTGGTTTGTGCCGTGGGCTGGGCTGCTGAACGGTTCTTTAGCATTTGCCGTGACAGCGGTATTGTGTTGGTGGTTGATTTTGTATGGAATGTACCGCCGAGGTTGGGCGATCAAAATCTGAGTAGTCAAAAATAAGTAATATCAATTCCGGTTGCACTCATACATGAGTGTTGAGTGTTGAGTGTTGAGTGTTGAGTGTTGAGTGTTGAGTGTTGACTCGATTTTATTATTCCGATGCAACCGGAAACGATATAAGCCTACCTAAAAAAACAGAATAACCAGATACCCCAGATACCCGACTTCCCCAAGAAGTCGGGTATCTATAGCATTTCTCACTCTCGATTAGGTATAGATCGATAGATCCCGCAATCCTTCAATCCCCACTCTAAAATCTAAAATATAAAATCTAAACCTGTACCTCACCTTTTTGAGAAAGGCTATAATAGCTAGTCGGTCTTGACATCAACAGACTTTGGCGGTTAACGTTGGAAAAAAATGTTTCAATGTTGTAAGGGAGAGAGCAATGAACGACTTTTTAGATAGCTCGATCAGTCGGCAGACATTTGATACGCAGGCTTTGATGAATTCTCACCCACCTAAATTTTACAACCCTAACAAGCAGATCGTTTATGATATTTGTTGTCCACCTGGATGCACTCATCGGGGTCAATTAGCATTTTCCCGATGGTACGCAATGCCTTTTCCAGAATATCTTTCTCCTCTGGAACATCAGACCGATCTTTCTGAGCGAAAGGCATACTTTGGGTACGAGCCATCCCAAAATAGCACTGAGATGGAGTGGTATCTCAATTTCGCTCATTGCGAGCTTTTTTGTGCTTATGGTGGTTCGCTATTTGCCCAAGACGAAATGCAGGTAGCTGAACATCCAGCACTCAGTTCACTGCGAGAAGCTTTACTAGATTCCAACATTAAGCCATTAACAGTGGAGAGTCAACAACCCACCCCGATCCTGATTCGTGGGGTGGAACGGAGGTGTGCGATCGCTACCGATCGCAATTCAGAACAGGGGCGACCTTTTGGTCTTTACGGCAATAACTTTGGACGAGCTACATCAGATGCGATCGCACAAGCGACAAAACCTCTAAACCCGCCTACAATCACAAACATCATTGCGATAGAAGCTCCTTCCTATGGCGAGGGTTCTTATAGCATTGCACAAATTGAATACATTCTTAAAACAGCGTTCACTGGATTTTGTGCAGCACGAATTGAGTCACAGTTAGAGTCGGCTCAAACACCAACTTTGATTATTCATACAGGCTTCTGGGGATGCGGAGCTTACGGTGGTAATCGTGTCTTGATGGCTCTTTTGCAACTGTTGTCCGCTCGTCTCAGTCCAGTGAATTGTCTAGTCTTTCATACCAGCGATGCTACGGGAAGTCAGGATTTGGCAACTGCTCAACAAATACTCGATCGGGATTTAGTACCTGATGATTCACCGGTTAAAGTTTCAGATTTGGTAGAAAAGATTCAGGGGATGGAATTCCAGTGGGGATTTAGCGATGGAAACTAAGAGGATATTCGAGCCAAGGATCGCAAATTAAATAATTTACACAAGTTTGTGGGATGGGCGTCCCGCCCGTCCTTTCTGGATGGGCGGGACGCCCATCCCACAAGAAATATCAAATTGTAAGTTATTTAATTCTCATTCCCAAGTTATACCTGGAGTGAGGAAGATTGTCTCGATGTAACAACTTTTTCTTTGCAATACACAGCTACACTTTTCCCTGAGAGTGAGGAAATCCCACCCGTTCAAGTTTCGACTACGGACTCGATCGGGCCTCAACCCCGCCCAGCTCAAAGATTTTGCCGATTTCTCGATCGCACGCCACCGATCGCTAACTATAAATGAGCCCTAATCGCTAAAATTAAAAAAAGATACGTAATAGGCAGGCCCGGTCAATGATCCCAACAGTTATAGAACAATCCGGTCGCGGCGAACGCGCCTTTGACATTTACTCGCGACTCCTGCGCGATCGCATCGTCTTCTTGGGCCAACAGGTTGACTCTGACTTAGCCAACCTGATCGTTGCCCAATTGCTATTTTTAGACGCAGAAGACCCCGAAAAAGACATTTACCTCTATATCAACTCCCCTGGAGGTTCGGTATCAGCAGGTATGGGCATTTTTGACACCATGAACCACATCCGCCCCGACATTTGCACTATTTGTCTCGGTTTGGCCGCCAGCATGGGCGCTTTTCTGTTGAGTGCTGGCGCTAAAGGCAAGCGGATGAGTTTGCCTCACTCCCGGATTATGATCCACCAACCTCTCGGCGGAGCTCAAGGACAAGCAACCGATATTGAAATTCAGGCCAAAGAGATTTTGTACCACAAACGCCGCCTGAACGAACATCTTGCCAACCATACCGGTCAGCCGCTTTCCCGCATTGAAGAAGATACCGAACGGGATTTCTTCATGTCCGCTGAAGAAGCCAAGGACTACGGATTAGTCGATCAAGTGATCGATCGCCGTCCTTCCGCCAGCCGCCCGATCGCCGCTGTCGCCTAAATAAAAAATTAAAAATCAAAAATGAGGAAATATTCTTCATTTTTGATTTTTAACTTTTAACAGTCATATAGCAGTTTTCAGAGTGAATTACAGATGCTGGGGCGCATGATACGGCGTCAGAGTTAAGTCCTTACTGTATTTCATACAATTGAAAACTGCTATATGTAGCTTTTTCCAAAAAAACCTCACACCTAGAAACCTACAGAATTACTAAGGCAAAGATTCGAGATATTGCAGGAAGTCGAGCAATTCTACTTGATTTAAGAAATGGCGCGCTTCTTTGCCGTAACCTTGTTTGAGATAATCTTTTCCTTGATTGGCAGTCCAGTTCAACCGCTTGATTTCCTCAGTAGTTCTGCTGTAGATTTCCAGATATTCTAAGAAGTCCACCAACTGTTCGCTAGAAAGCTCTCTCTGGGACGACTTGCCGTAATTGTGTTCGAGACAGTCGCTTTCCTGTTTTTTCTTCCATTGCAGGCGTTTGAGGATTGCGTCTATTTGAGCGATCGTATCAGAATTATCCTCGATCGAATCGCTCGGAATTCCCACCGCGATCGGTTGCAATTCCCTCATTTCTGCAGCACCCTGCGGCAGTTCACTTTGGCTAGTAGTCGGCACATCCAGTTCCTGAAGTGGTTCGCCGTAGCTAGAAGAAAGCCAAGCGTCCGAGTCTAACTGCTTTGGTACGAACCCAGTCGCCTCGGCCGGATCGACCGTTGGCGGCAACGGTTCCGGTACAGGTGCGATCGGCTCTTCATTTAATTTCGCTTCAGTCTTGACAAAATTGCTTTGATCTGTTTCCGGCAATTTGTCAGCAACAGGCATTTCTAGAACCGGAAGAGGAACACTTGTCGGCCCAACAGGAACCGGAACAGCAGGAGGAGGGGGAGGGGGAACAGCAGCAACCGGGGAAACGGCAGGAGGAGGGGGAACAGCAGCAACCGAAGCAACCGGAGCAACCGGAGCAACCGGAGCCGGATCAACACTCGCGATCGCACGATCGGGCGCAGCAGATCCAAGAACAGCGATCGCTCGCAACCGGGCGCGGTCTTCAGCATCCTCAACAGACTCAGCAGCAGACATAGCCGTAGCAAGAGTTTTGCCGTCAACCTGAACCAGACAGCGAACAACAAACTTACCGTGATGAACAGTCAGCAACTCACAGATTAACTGTCCAGCGGGATAAAGGGCGCGAAATTCAGCAAACATAATTTTTTGACCCCGAAACCAGAAGGGGCTTATGACTTAAGTGTAGTACAGCCCTGAGAAAACAATTTTCTGAAAGCACATATTCAACATACAATAAATTAAAGGTGAGTCATCCGCGCAACCTTTCACGCCACTAAACCCCATCCCACATCCGGCGGTTTAAGCTAACAAGCACCGGGCGTCATTTCTACCTATAGGAGATGACACAGCAACTAAGCAAAAGTAGTAAAAGTCTCCGGTTTTGTGTAACTTGCACTTTCTACAGCACAGATTGCTCCCGACCCGCTCGTCGTTGCACCTCCGTCCGCAAGGGCAGATTGTGTGCAGAAAACAGGGGCATCGCAGCAGCGAGCTACTAGCAATTTTGCCTTGAGCCGGTAAATTCTTTGCTAAAGCAATAGGCAAGAGGCACTTCAAAAGGAAGAAGGAACAAGGCAGAAGGAACAAGGCAGAAGGAAGAAATGCAAACTTTCTCCCTCTCCATCCCTCCATCGGCTTATCCTCGACTCAAGCCGTTGCTTTCAGTATCGAGCCATCTTTTAAGAACCGACAGGGGCTTTCTAATTTGCGAAGTGTTCGGCGCTGCTGACCTAAAAGCAAACAAACCAACGCTAAAAAATTGTATTGGGGAATAGCGTGGGGGAGAGTTTTATGCACCGTCAGCAGTCAGTTCAAGACAGACAGCAGACAATTAGCACGAAGCTTGTGTCGGGAGAGAATATCAAAAAATCCTCGCGATCGAAAAAGGCGGCTGTACTCGCGTCTTATTAACCCGCGCATTTGTTGGGAAGCAGGCACAGCGAGGGCCCGAGGGGGTGCGGCTGATTTCGCCAAAATTTAGACTAATTGCTGGAAACAAGAGGATCGGATCGCTACATGGAATTTTCTATCGCTGCACTGCTGGCAAATTTTACAGAAGACAAATTAGTGGCTCCCAAAGCATTGGAGAAAAAACTCGATTGCAACGACGCCACCAGTCAACTCAAACTTCAAATCGCATTAGAAGCTCTAGAGAAAATTGGCATATTAGTCAAAGACAAAGGCCGCTATCGCCGAGTAGCTGAAGACGACGTAGTAGAAGCAAAACTGCGCTGTTCGAGCAAAGGATTTTGCTTTGCAATTCAAGACGCTGAAGGCTCAGAAGACGTTTACGTGCGGGAAAGTCACCTCTCGACAGCTTGGAATGGCGATCGAGTCTTAGTCAAAATCATCAAAGAAGGTAGCCGCCGCCGATCGCCCGAAGGCGAAGTCATGCTCATCCTCGAACGCGCCAACCCCTCGGTACTCGCGCGAGTCAAGCAAACCGCCACCCCCACCGGCCGCGTCAGCTACAGAGCAATCCCCCTCGACGATCGCCTGTTGTTTGAACTAGACTTGCTCGCAAACGGCACAAATCTCCAAGAGGCGATCGACCACCTAGTACACGTCGAAGTCAAACGCTACCCCCTCGGCACCCATCGCCCAGTCGGCAAAGTAGTACAGGTACTCGGTTCCGACGCCGAAGCCGCTGACGACCTCGACATCGTATGCTGCAAACACGACTTGCCGCGATCGTTCCCCGCCGCCGTCATCAAAGCAGCCGAAAATTTGCCCAGCAAAGTCAAAAAAACCGACATCAAAAAACGCCTAGATTTGCGTAACATTCTGACTGTTAGCTTCAGCAAAAACGAACCGGGAACAACCAACAGCGAAAACGATGCCCCTCAAGTTGAGGAGGAACATCTCTCCGAAGGAGGAGGCGAAAACGAGTTTGATCCGACATCCTTCCTCTCCGATCCGCCAGTGGAACGCGCTTTGTCGATCGAAACCCTGAAGCCCGGCCGCTGGCAAATAGGAATCCACATCAGCGACGCCGCCGAGTACGTGCAGCCAGAAACCCCGATCGACCGCGAAGCCCGCAAGCGAGGCACCGCCGCCCATCTGGGAGAAAAAATCATCGCCGTACTGCCAGAAACCCTCAACGAGCGCTGCTCCCTGCTGCCAGACAGCGAACGGCTGGCCTTCAGCATACTGCTCACCCTCGACCAATCAGGAGAACTCCTAGAATACGAAATTCAAACCAGCGTCATTCAAATTGACTACCACCTTACCTACGAGCAAGCTCAAGCCATTCTCGAACCAGGCGATGCCGAAGAGCACCCTTTATCCTCCGCCCTCCGTCCTTTCCTAGATCAACTCGGGGCCGCCTCACAGGCTGCCAGACAGACAAGGCTCAAGCGAGGAGCTTTTGAACTAAATTTGCCCGATGCTAACTCTCACTTCGACGACGAAGGCGAATTAGGAGCTTTTGCAACAGCTCCCCCCGCTCAGTCGGCTGTCTCCGAGTTGGTGGTACTCGCCAACCAAGCTGTCGCCGCCCACCTGCAAGCCTTGGGAGTCCCAGCAATTTACCGCGTCCAGCCGATGCCAGACCCGGCAGACATTCAAGAGTTCATCAAACTCTCCAACAACCTCGGAGGCGAACTGTATCTCGAAACCGAAGAAGAAGTTTTGCCCTTGGACTTTCAGCGATTTACCCAGCAGTTTGCCGGCCTGAAGTCCGAAAGAGTTCTCACCTACCTGCTGGAAGACACCATGAAGCCCGCTGTTTACAGCACAACTCCCAAGCCGCACTTCGGTTTGTCGCTGTCAGAGGGTTACACGCGCTGCACTTCGCCGCTTTCCCGCTATGCCGATTTGCTGGTGCTGCGGGTGTTGCAAGCGGTGTTCGAGCAAGGCCGCAGCAGCCGCACAACACGGGCTAAGGAAAAAGTTGACTTGCACCATTCCTCCTGTCACGGTCAAATTACTTGGAATGTTCTCCCCCCAGATTTGCACCACGAATTTGAGACAGAGTTTGCATCGGTAGTAGTACACCTAACCGAACGCGAAAGAGTTGCTGAGGATGCCGAAAGCGATTTGCAGGGATTGAAGAAAACTGGATTGATGAAAGAACGCACCGGCCAAACTTTCCAGGGTTTGATTACAGGCGTGCAGTCTTACGGTTTCTTTGTGGAAATTGAGGTGCGGCCGCCGGAGAGCGACATCTTGCGTGTTGAGGGATTGGTGCACGTTTCTTCGCTGAAGGATGACTGGTACGAATATCGATCGCGCCAGCAAACTCTAGTGGGTCGCAAAAACCGCAATCAGTACCGTTTGGGCGATCGGGTAGAAGTTCAAGTCAAGAGTGTTGACTACTACCGCCAGCAAATTGATTTAGTTGCAGTTGGTGGCGGCAGTCAAGCTTTTGATGATGATGAATAATCTGTTGACTGTTGACTGTTGACAGTTGACGGTTGACAGTTTTTATTTTGTAGGTTGGGTTGAGCGATAGCGAAACCCAACTATACTTAGACAATCTGCGTAAGATCGATCGGCCCTAAAATTAGGATATATAGATTGTTGTATTGACAGAGTGTGGTATCCTCAAACGTTAGTTATAAAAACTTCATCAACAGCAAAACGTGCCCCCAATATACATACTTGGGGCTGGGCCTGCGGGTCTAGCTGCCGCTTATACCCTCACACAGCAAGGTCAAACAGTTGTCGTCGTTGAGCGAGAATCGCAAGTTGGCGGACTCGCTAAAAGCATCGAGTATCAAGGGTTTATTCTCGACCTCGGCCCCCACCGTTTTTACACTAAAATTCCCCCCGTCCTCAAACTCTGGAACGAAGTTTTGGGCACTGAACAAGTCACAGTCAGCCGCCTCACCCGCATTTACTATACCGAGGGCAAATACTTTAGCTATCCCCTCAAAGCCTTAGAAGTCTTATTTGCCCTCGGTATAGTTGAAAATATACGCATCTTTTTTTCTTATTTAGCAGCAAAGCTGTTACCCAACCGCCACCCGGAAAACTTTTCAGAATGGGTGACAGCTAAATTTGGCAAGCGTTTATTTGAGATATTTTTTGAAGCTTATACAGAAAAACTTTGGGGGATTTCCTGCACTGAAATTAGTGCTGAATGGGCCGCTCAGCGGATTAAAGGACTGTCGCTGCTCAAAGCGCTTCGCACCGCTTTTTTGGGTAGCGATGGCAAAGTTAAAAGCCTGATCGATCAATTTCAATTTCCCCGCTTAGGCTGAGGGCAATTATACGACAAAATCAGCGACTATCTACTGGACAAAAATCAAGAAATTCTCCTGAATACAGAAGTAGTGCGGGTGCACGAACACAACAGCCGCGTCACTCAACTCACTCTGAGAAATCGCCACACCGGAGTAGAGTCAACGGTTGGCTGTAGTGCAGTGATTTGCTCAGTGCCACTGAATACATTAGTAGAACAAATGATTACACCCCCCCCCGTAAGCAAATCTTATCATTGGCGCGATCGCTCAAGTTTCGCAACACAATTCTCGTTTATCTAATAGTTGAAGGCAGTCAGTTATTCCCTGACAACTGGCTTTATATCAATGAGCCGAGTGTCAGCGTCGGGAGGGTGACTAATTTTGCCAATTGGTCGCCCCAGATGCTGCCGAATCACCACCAAACGCCTTTATGCTGCGAATATTGGTGCAACTTTGGCGAACCGATGTGGCAGCAGCCGGAAGCTGAACTTTTGAGTTTGGCAGAACAAGAATTGAGAAAAATTGGGCTGCTTCGCGATGAGAAGGTTGCGGGAGGTTTTGTAGTTCGCTTGCCACGTACTTACCCAATTTATGCAGGGGATTACAAGTACATCTTATCAGCAATTCAAACTTATATCAAGCAATTTGAGAATTTGCAAGTTGTGGGTCGTTACGGTGCTTTTAAGTATAACAACCAAGACCACAGTTTGCTGATGGGGATTTTGGCTGCCCAGAATGTGTTGAACCCAGGGAAACATGACCTTTGGGAGGTGAATTCTGACAGTGAATATGTGGAAGAAGCGAGTGTTGATGCTGCGACTACTCCTGCTAGGCGAGCTGGTGTTGGCAGGCGACAAAAACTCATACATTTTTTGCAGCAACGGATATCAAAGAAGAGATTATAGCTGTGATTTTTACATTAATTAGGCAGGATTAACAGAGTATTTTTTGCTTAGAATGAGGATTAAATAGATGATAAATACAAAAAAATCTGGCCTGAGTTTTACAATCTGGGGAGTGCTAACAATAGCTTTTTTGCTGAGGTGTTTATTAACAATTGTGGTTCTTGCTATTAACCACACCTCAGCAGCTTACACTCCCGACACCGAATCATACCTGATAACAGCCAGAAAGTTAATAGAGTCAGGTCAATTTGCAAATGGCCTACAGCCTGAAATCTTCCGCACTCCTGGCTATCCACTATTATTGATACCAGGAATTTTGTTAGGTCAGCAAGAACTTGTGGCAATCTTCATTCAAATAATGCTGAGCTGCTTCACAATATTTCTGTATCGGCTCAATAAGTAGGGGTAGCACAGAAAAAAAAGTAAGCAGAGTGCACAAAGTGTCATAAAATAGGACACA